>NZ_WAAS01000304.1:0-7096 GCF_008806585.1 Micromonospora sp. AMSO12t | reverse complement strand
GTGCCGGTGGTGGGCTGCTCGACGAGCGTGCCCTCCAGCACGACCGGCCCACCCGGACGCTGGTGCATCACGACGGGCTCGCGCTCCTCGGGCCGCCCGACCCGGTCCCCACCGAGCGGATCGCCCAGCGGATCACCGACGGGGTCGCCCAGCGGATCGCCCACCGGCGCCCGGAAGTCGTCCCGGAAGTCGTCGCGGTAGTCGTCCCGGAAGTCGTCGTCCGGCGCCCGGTCCGCCCACGGCGGGGCCTCCTGCTGGATCAGCACGTCGTCCAGCGACTCGGAGCCCGCGTACTCGGGCGGCAGGTCGGCCGCGACGGCGGCGGCGGTCTCCGCGTGGGTGGGCACGTCGTCCCAGAGCACCCGGACGTGGCGCTGGTCGTCCAGGGCCACCCGGATCGGCAGCGTCTGGCCCAGCGACGGCCACTTCGCCACCGGCACCCGCGGCTCGATGATCTTCTTGGACCGGGGCGGCAGCCCCGGGGCGTCGATCACCAGCTGGAGTTCGCAGCGGCCGAAGGCGTACTGCGTGGGCGGCTCGGAGGCGCTGTGCACGTGCCCTTCGCCGATCACCCAGGTGCGACCGCCCCCGCGCACCGTGGCCAGCGCGATGGCCAGCACCAGCAGGGCGACGCCGAGTGCCACGATCGCCCAGCTCGTCATGCCCAGGCCGAAGAGGACGACGAAGGTGGCCACGGTGCCCAGCACCGCGGCGATCAGCTTGCGTACCGGTGCGATGGGCCGGTTCCCGCCATTCGCCACAGTGGACCTCCCGAGGGTCAAGGGCCAGGCTAGGCCGGATCGGCCGCCGGAGGAAGGACCGGCCGCCGCGCCGGTGCCGGGACCGGGTCGCTAGGCTGACCGTACCCAGCCCGACCGTCTTCCGCGCACAGGAGGAACCCAGCGTGTCCAGCAGCAGCCCCGATGAGCGCACCCTCGTACTGATCAAGCCCGACGCGGTCCGCCGCGGGCTGGTCGGCGAGGTGATCTCCCGCTTCGAGCGCAAGGGGCTGCGGATCGACGCGATGGTGTCCCGGACGATGGACGCCGCGCTGGCCGACGAGCACTACGCCGAGCACGTCGACAAGCCGTTCTACCCGCCGCTGAAGGACTTCATGACCGGCGGCCCGCTGGTGGCGCTGGTGCTCGCCGGCGACCAGGTCATCGACGTGGTGCGCGGGCTCGTCGGCGCGACCGACGGGCGGCGGGCGGCGGCCGGCACGATCCGCGGCGACCTCTCCCTGTCCAACCGTGAGAACCTGGTGCACGCCTCCGACTCGCCGGACAGCGCGAAGCGCGAGATCGCGCTCTGGTTCCCCGAGCTGGTCTGACGCACCCGCCGCCGCGGGGCCGGTGCGCGTCGCGCGCACCGGCGCCTGCGTCGCGTCGCGGACCGTCACACGTCCGTGGGCAGATCGGTGCGGCAGGTCACGGCGATCCGGTTCCACACGTTGATGGTGGCGATCGCCATCAGCAGGTCGGCGAGTTCCTTCTCGGACCACACCTTCGCCGCCGCGTCCCAGACGTCGTCGGGCACGCCGTGCTCGCCGAGCCGGGTCACCGCGTCGGTGAGCGCCAGCGCGGTCCGCTCCCGCTCGTCGAAGAAGGGCGCCTCCCGCCAGGCGGCGACGGCGAAGAGCCGCCGGTCCGACTCGCCCGACGCCAGCGCGTCCCGGCTGTGCATGTCGACGCAGAACGCACAGCCGTTCAGCATCGACGCCCGCAGCTTCACCAGCTCCAGCACGGTGTGCCCGACGTTCGCCCGGACGTACTTCTCCAGCCCCAGCACGGCCTGGTACGCCTGCGGTGCCACCTCGGCCACGTTGATCCGTTGCATGACGGTCCTCCTCGGTCCGGTCTGTGTCGACACCCATCCGACGATGCGCGCAGGCGCGGCGTGACACCGGCGGACGTGAGCCCGGTCACGCCGCTCGTCACCCTGGGTAACCGGTCACCGGGCGGGTTTACTCGGCGGCGATCTTTCGGGGTGGTCGGGTAACCTTGGCGGTCGTAAGGCGATGACCCGGCCATCACCGGTGAGCCTCCGGAAGAACAGCCGGTTCACCCCGGCCCAGTAGAACCGGACGGGTCCGGCCCGTCACAGCCGGCCAACGAGCGGGCGGTCGATCCTGGCCGCCAAGCGGGGTGGTACCGCGGGCCTGCCCGGGGGCGCCGTCAGGCGTACCCGAGAAGGCTCGTCCTCGCAGACCCACACGACAGTGAGCTGCGCGAGGAGAGCGACCCCCGATGGTCTATCCGTTGCACGAACCGACCGCCGCCGGCGTCCCGGCGAGCCCGGACCTGCCCGCGGTCGAGCGCCGCGTCCTGGAGCACTGGACGGCCGACAAGACCTTCGAGGCCTCCGTCGAGGCCCGGCCGGCCTCCGGCCGGCGACCGGAGAGCACGGACGCGGCCGGAGGCGGCGTCGGGGGCGACGCCGACAACGAGTACGTCTTCTACGACGGCCCGCCGTTCGCCAACGGCCTGCCGCACTACGGCCACCTCTTCACCGGTTACGTGAAGGACGTGGTGCCGCGCTACCAGACGATGCGCGGTCGGCGGGTGGAGCGGCGCTTCGGCTGGGACTGCCACGGCCTGCCCGCCGAGGTGGTCGCCGAGAAGCAGCTCGGCATCACCAGCAAGGCGGAGATCCTCGACCTCGGCGTGGCCCGGTTCAACGAGGCGTGCCGCACCTCGGTGCTGGAGTTCACCCACGACTGGGAGCGCTACGTCACCCGGCAGGCCCGCTGGGTCGACTTCGCCAACGACTACAAGACCCTCGACCTGGACTACATGGAAAGCGTCATGTGGGCCTTCAAGACCCTGCACGACAAGGGCCTGGTCTACGAGGGCTTCCGGGTGCTGGCGTACTGCTGGCGCTGCGAGACGCCGCTGTCGAACACCGAGACCCGGATGGACGACGTCTACCGGGACCGGCACGACCCGACGCTGTCGGTCTGGTTCGCGCTGACTCCCGACGAGAGCGCGCCGGAGCTGGTGCGCGGGCCGGTGCGCCTCGGCGTCTGGACCACCACGCCGTGGACCCTGCCGTCCAACCTGGCGCTCGCCGTCGGCCCCGACATCGAGTACGCGGTGCTGGAGCGCGACGGCCAGCGGTACGTGGTCGGGGCGGCGCGGCTGGCCGCGTACGCCAAGGAGCTGGAGGGCTACGAGCAGGTCGGCACCGTCTCCGGCCGCGACCTGGCCGGGCGCCGCTACACCCCGCTGTTCGACTTCCTCGTCGAGCAGGCCGGCCCGAACGCCTACCAGGTGCTCGGCGCGGAGTTCGTCACCACCGAGGACGGCACCGGGATCGTCCACCTGGCCCCGGCCTTCGGCGAGGACGACCAGAACGTCTGCAACGCGGCCGGCATCCCCACCATCGTCACGGTCGACGACCACACCCGGTTCACCGCGCTGGTGCCGCCGTACGAGGGCGAGCAGGTATTCGACGTCAACAAGCCGGTGATCCGGGAGCTCAAGGAGCGGGGGGTCGTCCTCAAGCAGGACACCTACACCCACTCGTACCCGCACTGCTGGCGCTGCGACACCCCGCTGGTCTACAAGGCGGTGTCGTCGTGGTTCGTCGCGGTGACGAAGTTCAAGGACCGGATGGTCGAGCTGAACCAGCAGATCAACTGGACGCCGGGGCACATCAAGGACGGCTCGTTCGGCAAGTGGCTGGCCAACGCCCGCGACTGGTCGATCAGCCGGAACCGGTTCTGGGGCTCGCCGATCCCGGCGTGGAAGTCCGACGACCCGAACTATCCCCGGCTCGACGTCTACGGCTCGCTTGAGGAGATCGAGCGGGACTTCGGCGTACGCCTGAGCGACCTGCACCGGCCGGCGGTGGACGACCTGGTCCGCCCCAACCCGGACGACCCGACGGGGAAGTCGATGATGCGCCGGGTGCCGGAGGTGCTGGACTGCTGGTTCGAGTCCGGCTCGATGCCGTTCGCCCAGGTGCACTACCCGTTCGAGAACCGCGACTGGTTCGAGCACCACTACCCGGGCGACTTCATCGTCGAGTACATCGGGCAGACCCGCGGCTGGTTCTACACCATGCACGTGCTGGCCACCGCGCTGTTCGACCGGCCGGCGTTCCGCAACTGCCTCAGCCACGGCATCCTGCTCGGCTCCGACGGGCGCAAGATGTCCAAGAGCCTGCGCAACTACCCGGACGTCTACCACGTGTTCGACTCGTACGGCTCGGACGCGATGCGCTGGATGCTGATGTCCTCGCCGGTGCTGCGCGGCGGCGACATGGCCGTGACCGAGCCGGGCATCCGCGACGCCGTCCGGCAGGTGCTGCTGCCGCTGTGGAACGTCTGGTACTTCTTCTCGCTCTACGCCAACGCCGACGGGTACACCGCGAAGCGGAACACGACAAGCACCCACCTGCTCGACCGGTACGTGCTGGCGAAGACGAACGAGCTGGTGTCGACGGTCCAGGAGCAGATGGACGCGTACGACATCTCGGGCGCCTGCGTCACCGTGCGGTCCTACCTGGACGCGCTGACCAACTGGTACGTGCGGCGCTCCCGGGACCGGTTCTGGTCCGGCGACGCCGACGCGTTCGACACCCTGTGGACGGTGCTGGAGACGCTGTGCCGGGTGGTGGCGCCGCTGGCGCCGCTGACCGCCGAGGAGATCTGGCGCGGCCTCACCGGCGAGCGGTCGGTGCACCTGACCGACTGGCCGTCCGCCGGGGAGTTCCCGGCCGACCACGAGCTGGTCGCCGCGATGGACGCCACCCGGGAGGTCTGCTCGGCGGCGCTGTCGCTGCGCAAGGCCAAGGGCCTGCGGGTGCGCCTGCCGCTGTCGACGCTGACCGTGGCCTCGCCCGTCGCGGCGCAGCTGCGGCCCTTCGGCGACCTGGTCGCCGACGAGGTCAACGTGAAGGCGGTGGAGTTCACCGACGAGGTGTCGGCGTACTGCCAGCAGGTGCTGACCGTGGTGCCGCGCGCGCTCGGCCCCCGCGTCGGCAAGCAGGTGCAGCAGGTCATCAGGGCGGTCAAGGCGGGGGAGTGGGAGCTGGTCGACGGCGCCCCGGTCGCCGCGGGCGTCACCCTCGCCGAGGGCGAGTACGAGCTGCGCCTGGTCGCCGCCGACGCCGAGCACTCCGCGCCGCTGCCCGGCGGCGAGGGCGTGGTCGTGCTGGACACCGAGGTCACCCCCGAGCTGGCCGCCGAGGGGCTGGCCCGGGACGTCGTCCGGGTGGTGCAGCAGGCCCGCCGCGACGCCGACCTGGACGTCTCGGACCGGATCGTGGTGGCGTTGTCGGCCGGCGAGGAGGTGCGTGCGGCGGTGGCCGCGTACACCGACTTCGTGGCCCGCGAGGTGCTGGCCGACTCCGTCGACTTCGCCGACGGGGTGGACGGCTTCACCGGGGAGGTCGGCGAGGGCGAGCGGGTGACCGTGGCCGTCCGCAGGGTATGAGTCGGTGAGACGGGGGCGGTCCGGCGGAGTGTCGCCGGACCGCCCCCACCGGCCCCGACAGGCCCGCTCACCAGGCGGTCGACCCGCCACCCGGGCGACGACGCGTGGACCCGTCGGTTACGGTGACACCGCCTGTTCGCACACACTCCGCCGGAGGACCAGTGCCCCTGCTCTACACCATCGGCAAGCTCACCGTGGCGCCCGCGCTCCGGCTGGCCTTCCGTCCGACCGTGGAGGGGTTGGAGCACATTCCGGACGCGGGGGGTGCGATCTTCGCTGGCAACCACCTCTCGGTCGCCGACGAGCTGTTCCTCGGCACCGTGGTCCCCCGGCACCTGGCGTTCTGGGCCAAGTCGGAGTACTTCAAGGGCACCGGCCCGAAGGGCGCCCTCTCCAAGCACGTGCTCACCGGCCTGGGCGCCATCCCGGTCGAGCGGGCCGGCGGTCGGGCGGCGCTGTCCGCATTCGACGCCGCCATCCCGGTGCTCAGGGCTGGCGACCTGGTCGCGGTCTATCCGGAGGGGACCCGGTCGCCGGACGGCCGGCTCTACCGGGGGCGCACCGGGGCGGTCCGGCTGGCCGTGGCGGCCGGTGTGCCGGTCATCCCGGTCGGTATGACCGGCACCGACAAGGCCCAGCCCATCGGCACCCGGGTGCCCCGTCCCGGCCGCGCCAAGATCACCATCCGGTTCGGCAAGCCGCTCGACTTCACCGGCCGGTCGGACGACCGCACGTCGCTGCGCGAGATGACCGACGAGGTCATGGCCGAGATCCAGAAGCTCACCGGCCAGGAGTACGTGCCCCGCTACGCCCCGCCGCGCGGGCACTCCGCCACCCCGGGCGACGCCCCGGCCTGAGCCCGGGCGCGGGGCGGCCGGAGCCGCGCCGCTGCCCCGTCGCGGACGTGGGACCGCAGCGACCTGTCGACCGGGCCGCCGGGCCCGCTCGACGGCGTCGAGCCGGTGGAGCCGCTACTTCTGGCTGGTCGTGACCATCTGCTCCCGCAGGGTGCCGAGCAGGGTGGCGCTGTCGTCGAGGGAGAGCCGGGTGAAGACCGCGGTGGCGATGCTGCCGTGGTCGACCGAGGTGCACACCACCACGTCCTGGCCGTCGGCGCGCCCCACCGCGCAACGCTGGTGCCGGCCGCGTACGCCGGTGTCGACCACCTGGGCCTCGCCGAGGGAGTACTGCCCGGTGAGCCGGGTGATCTCGTCCTCCGCGTCGGACTCCGGGGTGAACCGGAAGCCGGTGCCGCCGAAGACCGTCACCCGCTTGCCGGCGGGCGTGGCGTAGACGCCGGCGAAGGTCTTCTCGGCCAGCCAGTGCGCCTTGCGCACGTCCGCCTCCAACTGCTTGGCGGTCGCCTTGCTGGTGTTGTCGTCGCGCAGCCGCAGGTCGGCCACCTCGGCCGGCAGGCTGGCCTCGGCCGGGTACTGCGACGCCATCGGCACCCCGTAGTAGGCCGGGCAGCCGCAGCAGCAGGCCAGCATGAGCAGCAGGTACCACGGCCAGCGGCGACGCTTGCGGGCGGGCGTCGGGGCGTACCCCCGGGGGGCCTGCTGGCCGGGTGGCGGCCCGGCCGGCGGCGCCGTCGCCCGACGTTGCCTCGGCGGCGCGGGCGGCGGAGGCGGGGGTGACGCCGGCCGCGCCGCCGAGGC
>NZ_WAAS01000303.1:0-7124 GCF_008806585.1 Micromonospora sp. AMSO12t | reverse complement strand
TGGGGCCGGTCGCCGACCTGCTCCGCGCCGCCCGGCCCCACCTGGTGGTCACGCCGGAGCTGCTCGCCTGGCAGGCGACCGGCAAGCCGGCCGAGCGCTTCGGGATGCTCGTCGCCGAGGCGGGCGACGGGATCGCCGGCGTCGCCCGGACGGGGCTGCTGTACGAGAGCGCCGAGCCGGGGCTCGGCTTCGTCAACCTGGTCGTGCGCCCCGAGGGGCGGGGGCGGGGCGTCGGGTCGGCGCTGCTCGCCGCCGCCGAGGAGCGGCTCGCCGGGCTGGGGGTGCGCCGGGCGTACGCGCGGGTCGTCGACGAGCCGGCGCCGCTCGCCTTCGCCGAGCGGCGCGGCTACCGGCCCGGCCGGCGCAGCGTGATCCTGGGCCTGGACCTGGCGGCGGCGCTGCCGGCCGCGCCCGATCCGCCGGCCGGGGTGCGGCTGGGTACGGCCGCGGACCTGGTCGACCCGCGCCCGTTGTACGAGGCGGACCTGGCCGCCGCCGCGGACGAGCCGGGCGACGTCGGGATGGACGAGATCGGCTTCTCCGACTGGCGGGCCGCGTACTGGGACCGGCCGGACCTGGACCGGGCGCTGAGCACGGTGGCGACGGCCGACGGCGTGGTGGTGGCGTTCAGCCTCGCGCTGACCGACGGCCGGGACCGCTACCTGTCGGGAATGACGGGCACCCGCAGCGGGTGGCGGGGCCGGGGTCTCGCCCGGTCGGTCAAGCACGCGTCGCTGCGGGCGGCCCGGTCGGCGGGCTTCCAGTGGGCGTCCACGATCAACGACGCCGGCAACGACGCGATGCGGGCGGTCAACGCGTGGTTCGGGTACCGGCCGGTGGCCGCCGAGTGGCGCCACCTGCGCACCCTTCCGAAGTGACGCCCGACACGAAATCCTTCATGGACGAGCATTCCCATGAGCAAAATTCTCATTCGACGGCTAGCGGAGTCTCGACGGGTGATGGCATGCTTCCCGAATCGTGACGCAAGGCAGCCGTTCGCATGACGGTCCGTCACAACGGAGCGTGACCGACGGGAGGAGCCACGGGTGCGGGATGCCATTGCTGAACGGGGTGCCGACGACTCACGAAGTCGTCCGGCGCGGTCCGCGCCACTGTGGAGGATGCTGCCGGGCCTGCTGCGTGACCCGCTGGGCCAGCTCGTCGCGATGGCGGACGCCGCCCCGGGCGAGGTCCTGCGGCTCAACCTCGGGACGATCCGCCCCTACCTGGTCACCGAACCCGCCCACGTGCAGTACGTGCTGCGGGACAACGCGGCCAACTACACCCGCGGCGGCCAGAGCATGCTGTGGCGGCCGGTACGACGGCTCACCGGCGACGGCATCATGTCCGACGGACCGGAGTGGCAGGCCAGCCGCGGGCGGATGCAGCCGCACTTCACCGCCAAGCGCATCGACTCCCTGGTGGACTCCATGAGCCAGGCCGTCAGCGAGGCCGTCGACGAGTTCGACGAGCCGGCCCGCACCGGCCGGTGGCTGGACGCCGGCGCCGAGCTGGGCCGGGTCATCTGCCGGGCGATCAGCAGCGTCTTCTTCGCCGACCGGGTGAGCCTCGCCGACCAGCTGCGGATCGTGGCCGCCCAGGACACCATCGTGACGGCGCTGCGGGCCCGCCTGCTCCTGCCCTTCGTGCCCGACGCCGTACCGGTGCCGGGCGACCGCGCCCTGCGCCGCGCCATCGGCGTCGTCGACGACATCATGCTGCCCCTGGTGCGGGCCGAGCGGGCCCACCCGCGCGACGGCGACGACCTGCTCGCCGCCCTGGCGAACGCCCGCGACGACGACGGCCGCCCGCTCGGGGAGCGACGGGTCCGCGACGACGTGGTGTCCATGTTCGCCACCGCGACGGAGACGACGTACGCCGTACTGACCTGGCTGTGGCCGATCCTGGACGCCAACCCGGAGGTGGCCGGCCGGCTCTACGCCGAGCTGGACGAGGTGGTGGGCGCGGACCGGGTGATCAGCCGGGAGCAGCTGCTCGCCCTCACCTACACCCGGTCGGTGGTCGACGAGCTGCTGCGCATGTACCCCGCCGGGTGGCTGGTGCCCCGCACGGCGGTGGCGGACGACGTCATCGGCGGCGCCAGGATCAGAGCCGGCAGCATCGTCGCCGTCAGCTCCTACGTCACCCAACGGCTGGCCCGGTACTGGGACCGCCCGGACACCTTCGATCCCGACCGGTTCCGTGGCGACCAGCCGCGGCGGGAGCACCGGTACGCGTACTTCCCGTTCGGCGGCGGCCCGCACCAGTGCCTCGGCATGTACCTGTTCAACCTGGAGGCTCCGCTGGTGGTCGCGACGATCCTCAGCCGGTACCGCTTCCGGCTGCGCGACGCCGGGATGCCGCCCAAGCAGCTGGCGGCGACCCTGCGTCCGGGCCGGCCGGTGGTCATGGCGCTGACCCCGGTCCACGAGCGGCGGCCGGCGTGACCGCGGTGACGCCCGACCGGTCGCGCGACGCGACGCCGGGCGGGCGCGACGAGATGCGGGACGCGCAGGAACAGGGCCGGATCTGCGGCCTGGCGGTACGCGGCCAACGCGACCTCCAGGCGTCGGCCGCGGCGCACCCCGAACTGTTTCCCGCCGACCCGTTCGACACCATGTTGTTCGCCAACATCTCGCTGGCCATCGCCTTCGGCGCCCCGTGGTGCACGGCCGGGCAACTGCGCGCCGCGAACCGGACCGTGCTGTGGGGCTTCGCCCTCGACTGGCTGATCGACCACCGGGCGCGCTCCCGCGACGAGGTCGACGGCCTCGTCGCGCGCTGCCTCGCGGTGGCCGCCGGCGAGCCGCCCGCCGCCGACGACCACCTCGGCGGCTACCTGGCCGCGCTCCAGGGTGAGCTGGCGACGTCCGACGCCTTCGCGGCGCACCGTCCGCTGTGGCGGGACCGGGTGGACGCGACGGTGCGGGCGATGGCCCGCGAGTGGGAGTGGAAGGCGGCCTGGCGGCCCGGGGACCGGTCGTCCCTGCCGAGCCTCGACGCGTACCTGGACAACGCCGACAACCACGCCTGCACGATCGTCAACGTCGCGCACTGGCTCTACACCGGCGACGAGGCCACCCTCGCCCGGCTGGACGAGCTGGTCGCGGTCAGCGACCAGGTGCAGCGCGCCCTGCGCCTCGTCAACGACCTCGGCACCTACGAGCGGGACGTGCGCTGGGGCGACCTGAACGCGTTGCTGCTGGTCGAGGACCGCGCCGAGGTGGAGCAGCGGCTCGCCGCACTGGTGGACACCTGCCACCGGATGCTGGACCCGCTCCGGGAGACCTGCCCGCGCGAGGCGGACTATCTGGCCCGGCAGGTCGGCTTCAGCAGCGGCTTCTACCAGCTGGCCGACTTCTGGGGCATGTCGTGACGGCGGCCCCGGTCGCCGTCCGGGACTCGGGGGGCGCCGCGCTCGCCGTCGCCGGCCGTGAACTGGTGGCGGCGATGCTGGCCGCCCCCGACGGCACGGTCTCGCCCTCGGTCTACGAGACCGGTCGGCTGGTCAGCGACGCCCCCTGGCTGCCGGGGCACACCGAGCGGCTGCGTCACCTGCTGGCCGCCCAGCGCGCCGACGGCGGGTGGGGGGCGCCGGGCGCGTACGGCCTGGTGCCGACCCTGAGTGCGGTGGAGGCGCTGCTGAACGCCCTGCGCACGCCGGGGCGCGCCCGCCAACGGGAGGCGCACCGGCTCGCGACGGCCGTGGACCGGGGCGTCGCGGTGCTGCGGGACCGGCTGCTGGTCGCCGCCGAGCCCGTGCCGGACATGCCGGGCGTCGACCTGATCGTGCCCGCCCTGATCGACCGCGTCGACGCGCTCCTCGACGGCACGGCGGCACCCGGGCGGCCGGTGCCCGCGCTGCCGATGCCGCACGGCATGACCCGGCACCGGGCCGAGGCGGTCGGGCGGCTCCTCGCCGCGGGCGGGCCCGTACCGGAGAAGCTGTGGCACGCCTTCGAGGTGCTCGACGAGCGGGCGCGGGTGGGCCTGCCGGCCCGGCCCGTGTCCGGCGCCGTCGGGGCCTCGCCCGCCGCCACCGCGGCCTGGCTGGGCGATCCCGCCCGTCCCGGCGCGGACCGGAGCGCGCTGGAGTACCTGACCGGAGCCGTGGTGCGGGGCGGCGGGCCCGTGCCGTGCACGACACCCATCGCCGTGTTCGAGCGGGCCTGGGTGCTCAGCGGGCTGGCCCGGGTCGGCGCGGCGGCGGACGTCCCCGCCGAGCTGACCGGCAGCCTGGCCGCCGCGCTCGGACCGACGGGCGCGGCCACCTCGCCCGGCCTCCCGACGGACGCCGACACCACCGCCGTCACCCTCTTCGCGCTGGCCCGGCTCGGCCGCCCGATGGCGCCCGACAGCCTCCTGGCGTACGACACGGGCACGCACTTCTGCACCTGGCAGGGCGAGGACGGCGCGTCGGTCACCACGAACGCCCACGTCCTGGAGGCGCTCGGCTGGCATGCCCGGCACCGTCCGGGCCGCCCGTACGCCGACGTGGCGCGGCGGGTGGCCGGCTGGCTGGTGGACGGTCAGCTCGCCGACGGCAGCTGGACGGACCGCTGGCACGCCTCGCCGTACTACGCGACGGCCAGCGTCGCGGCGGGCCTCGCCGAGTACGCGCCCGACACCACCGGCGGCCGGCTCGACCGGGCGGCCGACTGGGTGCGCGACACCCAGCGCGACGACGGCTCGTGGGGGCTGTGGACGGGCACGCCGGAGGAGACCGCGTACGCCCTCCAGGTGCTGCTCGGCACGGGGCGAACGCCCCGGCCGGGCCTCGCCACCGCCGTGCGCCGCGCGCTCGCCTACCTCGATGAGCATCGCGACGAGGACGGTGACGGCGTTCCACTGTGGCATGACAAGGATCTCTACCACCCGGTGCTCATCGTGCGGGCCGCCGTGCTCGCGGCGCGGCACCTGGCGCGGCTGAGCGGCCACGCAGGACGGTGAGCCCCGCGACCCGGTGCCCCCGATGACGCACCGGTCATGATCAGCACTGCTTGAGTGATCGTCGGGACACTGCTACCGTGCGCCGGGTCGGTCGAAGCGCCATGCGGAAACCGCCGATCGGATGAATCAGACTCCCCGCCAGGGATGGTTTTAAATGGGTTCCCGCAGCTCCAATCTGCGCCGGAAAGTCGTGGCTCTGCTGGCCTCACTCGTTGCGCTGTGGGCGTTCGCCGCGTGGGTGACCCTCCGGGAGGGCGTCAGTCTCCTCTGGGTGCAGGTGCTCGACGCCCAGGTCGCCCAGCCGGGTGAGCCGCTGGTGCTCGAGTTGCAGGCGGAACGCCGGGCGTCCGCGGCGTACCTGGGCGGTTCGGGCGCGGCCGAGCGGGAGCAGCTCGACGCGCAGTGGCGGCGGACCGAGGGCGTCGCCGACGACTTCCGCAAGTCCGTCAGCAGCTGGCGGGTGGACCTGGCGGCCGACGAGAGCCAGCGGCAGATCGACACGGTCGTCAGCGGGCTGGACCGGCTCGCCGCCGTACGCGAGTCCATCCGCGACCGCCAGGTGGACCGCGCCGCCGCCACCCGGGAGTACACCGAACTCATCGACTCGGTGCTGCGGATGTACGGGTCGCTGGGCAACCTGGACGACGAACAGTTCACGCGGGAGACCGCGGCGCTGATCCAGCTCGTCCGGATCCGCGAACTCATGTCGCAGGAGGACGCCCTCGTCACCGGCGCCCTGGCCGCCGGCCGGATGACGCCCGAGGAGACCGCCGCCTTCGCCCGCGCCACCGGCGCCCAGCGCTACCTGGACAGCCAGGTCCGTACCGACCTGTCGAGCGGCGACCGGGCCCGTTACGAGGCACTCGTCGGCGGCGAGGCGTACACCGCGTTCCGGTCCCTGGAGGACCGCGTCGTGCAGGGACGGGCGGGCGGCGCGCCACCCGTGTCGGCGGCGGAGTGGCGCGTGGCGGCCGACGTGGTGGTCGGCGAGCAGCAGCGCTTCATCATCGAGGCCGGTGACGCGCTCGTCGAGCGGGCCGCGCCGATCGCCGTCGGCGTCGTCCTGCGGCTGGTGCTGGCCGCCGGTCTGGGCCTGCTCGCCGTCGTCGCCTCGATCGTCGTGTCGATCACCACCGCGCGGGCCCTGGTGCAGCAGTTGGAGCGGCTGCGCGAGGCCGCCATCCGGCTGGCCAACGAGCGGCTGCCCAGCGTCGTCGAGCGGCTCGGCCACGGCGAGGAGGTCGACATCGCCAAGGAGGCGCCTCCGCTCGAGTTCGGCGACGACGAGATCGGCCAGGTGGGCAAGGCGTTCAACGCCGTGCAGGAGACCGCCATCCGCACCGCCGTCGAGCAGGCCGACCTGCGCCGCAACGTACGCGAGGTCTTCCTCAGCCTGGCCCGGCGCACCCAGGCGCTGGTGCACCGCCAGCTCACCCTGCTCGACGCGATGGAGCGTCGCGAGCACGACGCCGAGGAACTGGAGGACCTGTTCCGGGTCGACCACCTCGCCACCCGGATGCGGCGCAACGCGGAGAACCTCATCGTGCTCTCCGGCTCCACCCCGGGCCGCGCCTGGCGGCGCAACGTGCCCATGGTCGACGTCGTCCGGGGCGCGGTCGCCGAGGTCGAGGACTACACCCGGGTCAACGTGCTGCCCCTCGGCGCGGTCTCGCTCACCGGCCGCGCGGTCGGCGACGTCATCCACCTGCTCGCCGAGCTGATCGAGAACGGGCTGTCGTTCTCCCCGCCGCACACCTCGGTCGAGGTGCGCGGGCAGCAGGTGGCCAACGGCTTCGCCATCGAGATCGAGGACCGTGGCCTGGGCATGAGCGAGGAGGACCTCGCCGCCGCGAACCACCGGATCGTCGACCAGTCCGAGCTGAACCTGGCCAACGCCTCCCGCCTCGGGCTCTACGTGGTCAGCCGGCTGACCGAGCGGCACGGCGTACGGGTGCAGCTCAAGGAGTCCGCGTACGGCGGCACCACCGCCGTCGTGCTGATCCCGGCCGAGCTGGTCACCGCCGCCGACGAGGACCCGAGCACCTCCGGCGGGTTCCCGGCCGGCCTGCCCGCCGGCGTCCCGGTGGCCGGCGCGTCCGGTCAGGCGCCGCCCGCCGCCGAGCCACCGCTCGCCACGGCGCCGGTGGCACTGGCCGAGCCGCTCGCGCCCCGCC
>NZ_WAAS01000302.1:0-7212 GCF_008806585.1 Micromonospora sp. AMSO12t | reverse complement strand
AGGCCAGGGTGAGGTTCACCTCGGGCGGCCGGAGCGCCGGGTCGCCTCCCGCGAGGTCGGCGAGCGTCGCGGGGCGGCGGGCGGGCACCGGCCCGATCGCCGGCCGGGATCCCGTGGGAGCGGCGCCGACCGAGGCGAGCTGACGCCCGGCGACGCGCGACCGGTCGCTGTCCCGGGTCGGCTGCGCGCCGAGGCCGGCGAGCGAGGTCACCCCGAGGCGGCCGGCGAGCACCGGCACCTGGTCCGGCTCGACCACGAAGACCACCTCGCGGGGCCGCACCGGGCGCAGCAGGAGCAGGGCCAGCGCCACCGCCAGCACCCCGCCGGCCAGCAGTCCGGCAGTCGCCGGGGCGGTCCAGCCGGCGCGCAGCCCCGCGCGCAGTTCCAGGCTCAGGTCGGCCCGCCCGTCGGGACGCATCACCACCAGGCTCAGCCGCCGGTCGGCCAGTTCCGCCGGGGTCCACTCCAGCGCGCCGATCCCCTCGCGTACCCAGAAGGGCTGGCCGATCGGCGCGACCGACGGCGTGGGACCGGCGGACGGCGCGGGACCGGCGGGCTGCAACCGGACCGGCAGCGGCCCCCGGGCCAGCGCCACCCGGCGCACCTCGGCATGCGGCACCGGGTCGAGCCAACGCCGCACCTCGTCGGCGGGCGCCAGCCCGACGAAGGCCGGGCCGTCGGGCGTCCGCGCGTCCAGCCGGAGCCGGGCCTGCCCGGCGCGGGTGAACGGCGCCTCGGCCCGCAGCAGCTCGTCCACGTCCCGGACGACCATCGCGTGACCCGGGGTCTGCACGGTCTCGAACCGGGCGCTGAAGGCGCCACCCGGGTCGGCCTGCCGGGCGAGCAGCGTGAGCGCCCCACCGGCGAGCAGCGCCGTGATCCCGACCGTCAGCAGCAGCATGGCGGCGAGCACCCGCACGATCCGCATTCGCCTCGTCCCCCTCCGTAGCCGGATACCCGGCCGACCTTACCGACGTGGGGCGAGCCAGCAGCGGATATCCACGGCACGGGGCCGGGAAAGCAGCCGGCCCGCCGGATGATCCGACGGGCCTGCGAGTGGTACGACGGGTCACTCCTGCGACGTCGGCGTCCGCCGCGTACGCGAGAACGCGAGCCCGCCCAGCAGCAGGCCACCCACGCCGGCGACCAGGCCGGCGACCGCGAGCCCGGTGGCCACGTCGTCGCTCCCGGCGTCGTCATCGTCGTCGTCGCCGGCGGCCTGCGGCGCGGCGGCGCCGGTGGGGGCGGTCGACGGCGAGGCCGCCGTGAGGGTGAGCACCGGGGC
The DNA here is from genome assembly GCF_008806585.1 of Micromonospora sp. AMSO12t. NCBI lineage: Bacteria > Bacillati > Actinomycetota > Actinomycetes > Micromonosporales > Micromonosporaceae > Micromonospora > Micromonospora sp. AMSO12t. Next base: position 5,927 of record NZ_WAAS01000302.1, on the reverse strand, counting down.
GGGGTTCTCCGGCTCCTCGCCGCCGGGGAGCGGCTCCTCGATCCACCGCTGCACGTTGCCGTCGGAGTAGGTCTGCAAGGTCTTGAAGACCATCGTCTCGACCTGCGGCAGCGGCCCCATCGACACCGGGAACTCCTGGAACTGGCCGGGCTTGACCGCCGCGCTCCCGGTGGCCGTCCAGGTGAGCTTGGAAACGACCTCGCTGAGCTGGCTGCCGTGCACCTCGACCGGCGGGTCCACCTTGCGCTTCTCCACCGCCACCGTCCAGCCGGGCACCGGCATGGTCGACACGGAACCGATGGGCGCGTTCTCCGGCAGCACGACCTCCAGCTTCGTGGTGGAGGCCGTGTCGCTCTCGTTCGGCACCCGGAAGGCGAACCGGCTGTAGCCGCCCTGGGTGGCCTCCTGCGGGTTGACCGTGACATGGGCCGAGGCGGGCGCCGCGAAGCCGAGGACGGCGGTGGCGACGGCGCCGAGCGCCAGGGCGGCGGCGGCGCTTGCGGTACGCCGGTGACGGATCATGGTGCGAGCCTTCCTGTTACCTGATCGGCACGGTGGTGGTCACCGTGGCCTGGTCGATGTCCGAGGTGCGGGCCGTGATGCGCAACTGCCACTCCCCCGCAGCCGGGAAGTTGATCTCGCCGGTGGCGTGGTTGTCGGTCAGCGGCAGCAGCGGGACCTGGATCGCTTCGATCCCCGCCGCCGGCAGGGCGACCGTGGCCCGCCACTCCACCACCGGCTGGGGCCGGTTGTCCTTCGTGTACGCGTAGAAGTGCACGGTGTTGTTGCCCCGCTCGGCCGGGTCCAGCTCGATCTGGAGGTCGTAGTTCGGGCTGGACAGCGTCGTGGAGAAGAAGCGGCCCGGCGCACCGGCCACGTCGGCGCCGGCGGTGCGGGCCGGGGTGGTCTGCACCAGGACGGCGGACAGGCCGAGGACCACCGCCGTGATCGCCAACTCCGCCCAGACCGCCCGCCGCATCGACGTCGGCCGGCCGGCCGCGGTGCGCCGGCGCACCAGCTGCCGGGAGTACGCGGCCACCGCGATCACCAGCGCGAAGAGCCCGATCTTGCCCAGCACCAGCCGGCCGTAGGTGGTGTCGACAAGCGCGCGGGGGGTGGCCACCTCGATCAGCGCCTGGACGGTGCCGGCGAGCAGCAGCGCCGAGACGGCCAGCGCCGCCCAGCGCGACCAGATCGGCAGGATCGCGCCCAGCTCCCGCTCGTCGGCCCGGGTCAGCAGGAAGACGGCGAGCATCACCAGCCCGCCCATCCAGACCGCCATGCCGCCCAGGTGGACGGCGTCGACGACCACGGAGACCGCCGGGGCGGGCGAGGCCGCCGGGTGCCCGGCCAGCGGCCAGGTCACCAGCGCCGCCGCCCCGAGTACGCCGAGGATGACCAGATCGCTCCGCTCGACCGGCCCCGCCATCAGGGGTCGGAGCAGGAACGCCGCCGCGGCCAACAGGCCCAGCCGGACCAGGTGCGCGGCGCCGAAGGAGCTGCCCAGCACGTCGCTCAGCCCCTCGCCGGTGACGTCGAACACGCCGCCGCCGGCGGTGTAGGGCACCTGGAGCAGGAGGTTCGCCACCGTGGAGACCGCCAGCAGGCCGAGACCGGCCCAGGCCAGGCGGGCCGGTCCGCGCCGGGGCAGCCGCCGGGGCCAGAGGGCGGCGAGCACCAGCGTCGGTCCGACGAGCAGCAGCAGGCCGGCGTAGCCGGCGTACTTGGCGACCTTGACCGCGTTGCCGACGACCGGGTCGGCCCGGCTGTCGTCCCCGCTGTCGACCGGGGGCGTCGAGGGCGCGCCGACGGAGTAGGTGAACGCGCCCGAGACGGGGTGGCTGTCGGAGGAGATGACCCGGTAGCTGACCAGGTAGGTGCCGCGCGCCCCGGCGGGGTCGACCGGTACGGTGACCACGGTGCCCTCGAAGGTCGGTTCGCCGCGGTCGGCGCGGGAGCCGTCCGGTGCGATCACCCGGATCTTGCCGGACACCTTGCGGACGGACTCGCTGAACGTGAGTACGACCTCCGCCGGCGCGTTCGACACCACGGCCGAGGCGATGGGGCTGCTGCTCACCAGCACCGCGTGGGCGCTGGCGGGGCCGGCGGGGGCGATCAGCAGGGCGACGACGGTGACCAGCAGGCCGGCGACGGCGAGCAGCCGGGCGATCGGGCGGCGGTTGGCGACACTCATGCCGGCAATGCTCTCGAACCCGACCGGCCCGGCGCGACTCCGACCATGCCCCGCGCCGCCGGTACCGGCCGGGCCGGCCCGCCCGGGGCGGCGTCAGCCATGACGGGCCAGGAGTGCGGTCGACGGCCGGCGGTCCGGCTCGTCGCTGACCCGTCCCAGCGCCCACAGCAGCCCCGCCTGCACCACGGCGGCCAGGTGCCCGACCTCGTGCACCAGCGCGGTCGTCGAGTTGGCGATGTCCACCGCGCTGGTGCCGGCCAGGCAGACCGCCAGCACCAGCGCCACCGGCACGAACGCCCGGGCGCGCTCGGGTCGCCACGCGGCCAGCGCGAAGCCGACGGCCAGCGCCACGTCGAAGGAGGCCATCTCGCGGCTGGTGTGCGGATCGACGGTCACGCCCAGCCCGGCCAGCAGGACGGGCAGGGCGATCGCCAGTTGGGCGACCGCGGCCACCGCGACCGCCACCCGCAGCACCTGACGGCGGGCCGCCCTGGCCGCCGCCCGGGTGCGTCCGGCCGCCAGCGAATCGGCGGCGACCGCCGCCAGCACCGACGCGGTCAGGTCGGGCACCGCCACGGCCTGCACCCGGACCAGCCGGGTGACCTGCTCGGCGTGGGTCAGCCAGGCCCGGCAGCCGGGGCAGCTCTCCGCGTGCGCGTCCAGCACCGCCGGCGCCGCCAGCGGGTCCTCGCCGTCCAGCCGCGCCGACAACGCCGCGCGTACGTCGTCGCATGTCATGTGGGGATAGTCGTGCGACGCACCGGTTTAGTTCCCAGGGTGGCGCAGGCCATGGAAGGGTCGAAGGACCCTCCCCGGCCCGGCCCCGCCGCGTAACCTGGACTGTCGTGATCCCCGCCCCGCGCGATACCTCCGCCGCCAGTCCGACCGGTGACGCGGGCGTCGCTGCGCGGGAGTCGGCGACCGAGTGGGCGCTGGCCGCCCGTGACGGGGACCCCGTCGCCCAGGCCGCCTTCGTCCGGCTGACCCAGGCCGAGGTGTGGCGCTTCACCGCCGCGCTTGTCGATCCGGACAGCGCCGACGACCTGACCCAGGACACCTACCTGCGGGCGTTCCGGGCGCTGCCGGCATTCGAGGGTCGCTCCAGCGCGCGCACCTGGCTGCTGGGCATCGCCCGCCGGGCCTGCGCCGACCACCTGCGCACGGTCGTGCGTCGCCGCCGGCTCGGCGAGCGGCTCGCCGCCGACGCCTGGACCGACCGGCCGCACCCGGACCCCGCCGGCCAGCTCGGCGCCGCCGACCTGGTCCGCCGGCTGCCCGCGGAGCGCCGCGCGGCGTTCGTGCTCACCCAACTGCTCGGCCTGTCGTACGCCGAGGCCGCCGCCGTGGAGGGGGTGCCCGTGGGCACCATCCGCTCGCGGGTGGCCCGGGCCCGCAACGACCTCGTCGAGGCGGTCGGCGACGCCCTCGCCGGATGACCGGGAACTTCCGCCGGGGACGGGACGACCAATGATCGTGACCGCACCGCACACCCGGGTCGCCCGCTGGCCCGCCGTCCGCCCCTGGCTCGGCGTCGCCGTCCGGCTGGGCCTGGCCGCCGTGTGGCTCGTCGCCGGCGGCAGCAAGGTCGGTGACCTGGCCGCCTCCGGCCGCGCCGTCAACGCGTACCAGGTCATGCCGTACGACCTCGCCACGGTGATCGGCGCGGCGCTGCCCTTCGTCGAGCTGGCGCTGGGCCTGCTGCTGCTCCTCGGCCTGGCCACCCGGCTCTCCGCCGGGGTGTCCGCGGCGCTGCTGGTGGTCTTCATCGTCGGCATCGTCTCGGCCTGGAGCCGGGGCCTCGCCATCGACTGCGGCTGCTTCGGCGCCGGCGGGGAGCTCGCCGAGGGCCAGACCCCGAGCTACCTCCCGGAGATCCTCCGGGACCTGGGATTCCTGGCGCTGGCCGGGTTCCTGCTGATCTGGCCCCGCACCCCCGTCTCGGTGGACGGCTGGCTGGCGGGGGACGCATCCGTGGAGGACGAGGATGAGTAGTCGCAAGGGGCAGAAGGGCTCCGCCCGGATGGTCCGCGAGCAGCTGGCCCGGGAGCGGCGGCGCAAGCGGACACTCTGGGTCTCCGTGGCCGCCGTGGCCGTCCTGGTCGTCGCCGGCCTGATCGGCTGGAGCGTCTACTCCAGCCAGCGCTCCGACGACTTCACCGCGCCGACCGGCTCGACCGAGGACGGCACCGGGGTCGTCGCCGGCTCGGGCCCGGTCACCATCGACATCTACGAGGACTTCCTCTGCCCGGCCTGCAAGCAGTTCGAGCAGGCCAGCGGCCCGACCATCGACCAGCTCATCAGCGAGGGCAAGGTGCGTGTCGTCTACCACCCGGTCGCGTACCTGAACCGCTTCTCCAGCACCCAGTACTCGACCCGCTCCTCGGCCGCCTCCGGCTGCGCGGCGGAGGGCGGCCGCTACCGGGAGTACGCCAAGGCGCTGTTCGACCGGCAGCCGCCGGAGGGCGGCGCGGGGCTCAGCGACGGTGAGCTGGCCGACATCGCGGCGGGCACCGGCATCGACCGGGACGGCTTCGCCTCCTGCCTGCGGGCGGGCACCTTCAAGCCGTGGACCGAGCACGTGACGCAGGAGGCCAGCAAGGCCAACATCACCAGCACCCCGACGATCCTGGTCGACGGCGAGCAGATCGCCGACCGCAGCCCGGAGGGGATCAAGTCGGCGGTGGAGGCGGCCGGCAGGTGATCCGCGACCTGGTGACCCGCGCCGGCCTGGTGCTCGCCGGCACGCTGACGGCGACGGCCGCGTTCGCCGCCCCGGCCGCCGCGCACGGCGCGGACGCGCCCGACGGCACCGACTACCGCACCGAGGTGACCGCCGTCGCCCCGGCCCGCCCCGGACTGAGCGTACGGGTGATCGAGGCGGGCGCGCGGCTGGAGCTGACCAACACCGGCGACCGCGCCGTCGAGGTGCTCGGCTACTCCGGCGAGCCCTACCTGCGGGTCGGCCCCGACGGCGTGTACGAGAACGTCCGCTCTCCCGCGACGTACCTGAACCGGACCATCGCCGGGGACACGCGGCTGCCCGCCGAGGCGAACCCCGCCGCCGCACCGGACTGGCGACGCGTCGACGACTCCGCCACGGCGCGCTGGCACGACCAGCGGGCACTCTGGCGGGAGTCGGCACCGCCGCCGCAGGTGCGCGCCGCCCCGGACCGGGAGCACCGGGTGCGGGACTGGACGGTGCCGCTGCGCACCGACACCGGGACGGGGGAGATCCGCGGCACCCTCGACTGGGTGCCGCCGCCGGACGCGTACGTCTGGTGGGTGGTCGCCACGGTCGGGCTGCTGGCCGTGGGGGCTCTCGGGCTGTTGCCGGCCCGCTCCGGGCCGGGCGCGCGGGCGCTCGCCGGGCTCGGCGGGCTGCTGGTCGTCGGCGGGGTGGCCGCGGTGGTGTTCACCGTGGGCCGGGAGGTGGACGCCGGTGCGCGGGGCGTGGGCGGGGTGCTGACCGGCCTGCTCGGCGGGCAGGTCTGGGCGCTGCTGACCGGGCTCGGCGCCGTCGCCGCGGGCGTCTTCGCGCTGGCCCGCCGGCCGGCCGCCGACTTCGCGCTGGCGCTGGCCGGGGCCTGCCTGGCGCTCTTCGCCGGGGTGGCCAACGCCGCCGTCTTCGCCCGCGCCGTCGCCCCCGTGCCCTGGCCGGCGACGACGGCCCGGATCCTGGTCGCCCTGATCCTCGTCGCCGGCGCGGGCGCCACGGCAGCCGGCGCCCTCCGCC
>NZ_WAAS01000301.1:0-7223 GCF_008806585.1 Micromonospora sp. AMSO12t | reverse complement strand
CGGGTCCGGTGGCCACCAGCGGTGCGCCCGCCGCCCCCGGGTCGCCGCGATCCCGGCCTGCCCGACCCGTGACGAAGACGGGTGCGCGACGGCGGCGGACCTGTGACGGGCGGCGGCGGTCGGCCGCTCAGCCGGCCGGGCGGGCCGTGCGGTCCAGGGTGTAGCGGCGTTGCAGCAGCAGCGCGACGAGCATCGCCGCCGCGGGCAGCAGCCCGAAGCCCCAGCGGATCGCGGTCAGCGCGCCGTCGGGCTGCGTGACGCCCTCGCCGGCGGTGGAGGCGACGAACCCGCCCGCGGCCAGGCACAGCGAGTACGCCCACGGGCCCAGCGCCGCGCCGGTGGCCTCGGTGGCCGTCCAGACCCCGGTGTAGGTGCCGGCGGCGCCGCCGCCCGCGCGGATGACGTCGGGCACCATCGAGAACGGCAGCAGTTGCATGCCGGCGAAGGCGACTCCGAGCACCGCGACGGCGGCCACCAGCAGGGGCAACCCGGCGGGACGGCCGACGGCGAGGACCAGCGAGCCGGCCGCGAAGGCGCCCTGGGCGCCCAGCAGCGCCCGCTGCTTGCCGACGCGGCGGGCCAGCACCAGCCACGCCGGGGTGACCAGCAGCGCCGGGGCGACGAACGCGGCCACCAGCACGGTGGTCAGGGCGGGGCGGCCCAGCTCGTACTCGGCGTAGTAGGGCACCGCGGCCAGGACCAGGTGGGTGGTGGTGGACATGGCCAGGTACGCGGCGACCAGCCAACGGAACTGCCGGTCGCGCAGCGCCACGACGAGCGCCCGCCAGCCGCCGCCGTGCGGTGCGGGTGTCGCGGCGGCGGCCCGGCGCAGCCGGGCGATGCCGGCCACGCCGACCAGCATGGCGGCCAGCATCCCGACGGCCAGCAGCACGCCCATCCGCTGGTAGCCGGCCCGGGTGGCGTCCTCGCCGCCGGTCAGCAGGGGTGCCAGCAGCCCGGAGACGAGGATGCCGAGGGTCAGCACCACCATCCGGAAGGCCATCAGCCGGGTGCGCTCGTGGTAGCCGATCCGCAGGTCGGCGGGGGTGGCCAGGTAGGGGACCTGGTAGGCGGCGAAGAGCAGGTTGCCGGCGACGAAGGCGAGCGCCACCCAGGCGGCGGCCGGCGCGCCGGTGAGCCCGCCGGGCACGGCGAACAGCGTGGCGAAGGCCAGCGGCAGGGCGCAGCCGAGCAGCAGCAGCCGGCGCCGGTCGCCCCGGCGGGCCTGTTCGACGTCGCAGCGGTGCCCGATCCAGGGGTGCAGCAGCACGTCGGCGATCTTCGGCAGCAGCAGTGCCAGGCCGGCCAGCCAGGGGGCGACGGCCAGCACGTCGGTGAGGAAGTAGAGCAGCAGCAGGCCGGGGACCGTCACCCAGACGCCCATGCCGAGGGAACCGGCGGCGAAGCCGAGCAACGGCCCCCGGGGCAGGGCGGTGGTGGTGTCCGTACCGGCCGGCTGCTGGTCGAGCCCGGTCATGGCGGCCTCCTCGGCGGGCACGCCGCCCGCAATCCAACGGATGCTGGATTGTAGGGGCAGAATGGCGGCCATGACCATGCCCCGCCGTCGACCCGGGCGGCCCCGCCGCGAGGAGACCCGACCGACCCGGGAGGTGGTGCTCACCGCCGCGACCGCGCTGTTCGCCCGGCGGGGCTTCGACGCCGTCGGGCTGCGGGAGGTCGCGGCGGCCGCCGGCGTCGACGTCGCCACGGTCTCGCACCACACGGGTACGAAGGCGCAACTCTACGACGCCTGCTTCGCGCGGGTCTTCGCCGCCGAGCGGGAGGCGCTCGAGGCGGCGGCCGGGCGCGCCCGGCAGGCCCTGCACAGCGGGCCGGGCGAGGTCCGGCGCGCGCTACACGACCTGGTGGACGTGTTCGTGGACTTCCTGGAGGACCGGCCCGAGACCACCGCGTTGTGGCTGCGCCGCTGGCTGGAGCCGCAGCGGCACGCCGAACTCGACGAGCGCTACGCGGCGCCGCTGTACCGGCTCGTCGCCGACCTGCTCACCGCCGCCGCGGCGGCCGGGGCGCTGGTCGAGCCGGCGCCGCACGTGACGGTGCGCAGCCTGGTGTGGGCGGTGCACGGGCACGTGGTGGCCCTGGCCGCCGGCGGGGGGTCGCAGGCGCGCGAGCGGCGGGAGTTCCGCGCCTTCGTGCACCGCTTCCTCGACGGGCTGTACGGGCCGGCGACGCCTTGACGTGCCGGCCCGCACCGGGCCATTATCCAACGCACGTTGGATTAACGGGGAGGAGCCGGCGATGGGTGCACAGCCCCGGGTGGCGGTCATCGGCGCGGGCGCGGCCGGACTGGCCACCCTCAAGGCGCTCGCCGACGTCGGCGTGCCCGCCGTCTGCTTCGAGTCGGCCGACCGCGTCGGTGGCCTCTGGGTGTACGGGACACCCGGCTCGCCCGCCTACCGGACCCTGCACCTGAACACCAGCAAGGCCCGCACCGAGTTCGTCGACCACCCCATGCCGGCGCACTGGCCGGACTACCCCGATCACGCCCGGGTCGCCGGCTGGCTCACCGACTACGCCGACCGGTTCGGGCTGCACGACGCGGTGCGGCTGCGGCACACCGTCGACCGGGTCGAGCGGGGCGGCGACGGCCGGTGGACGGTGCACGCCGACGGACCCGACGGCGGTGTCGAGGTCACCGTCGACGCCGTCGTCGTCGCCAACGGCCACAACCGGGTGCCGAAACCGCCCACCCCCGCACACCCGGGCGACTGCACCGCCGAGCAGCTGCACAGCCACGCCTACCGGGGCCCCGACCAGCTCGCCGGCCGGCGGGTGCTGGTCGTCGGCGGCGGCAACTCCGCGATGGACATCGCCGTGGACGCCTCGTACGCGGCCCGGCGCACCCTGCTGTCGCTGCGCCGGGGCGTCTGGGTGGTGCCGAAACACCTGCTCGGCCGCCCGTCGGACACCCTCAACGGTGCCCTGGCCCGCAGGTTGCCGTGGCGGCTGCGCCAGCGCATCACCGAACGGATGCTCGCCGCCACCGTCGGCGCGCCCACCCGCTACGGCCTGCCCGCCCCCGCGCACGGCTTCCTCCAGGACCACCCGACGCTGTCGGACGGGCTGCTGTCCCGGCTGACCCACGGCGAGATCGAGCCCCGCCCCGGCATCGCCGGCTTCGACGGCGACCGGGTCACCTTCACCGACGGCCGCGTCGACGAGGTCGACCTGGTCATCTGGTGCACCGGCTACCGGGTCGAGATTCCCTTCCTCGACCCGGCGCTGCTCGGCGACGGGGCGGACACCCTGCCGCTGTACCGGCACGTGTTCCACCTCGACGCGCCCGGGCTGGCGTTCGTCGGGCTGATGCAGTCCACCGGTGCGGCGTTCCCGCTGGTCGAGGCGCAGGCCAAGCTGGTCGCGGCGCAGCTGTCCGGCCGCTACGCGCTGCCCGAGCCGCACCGGCAGCGCGCCGCCTGCCGGGCCGAACTGCGCGCCGCCACCGCCCGGTGGGGGCAGCGCCGGCCCGCCATGCGGGTGGACTTCGACGCGTACCTGGCCGAGCTGAGGCGGGAACTGGCCGCCGGCACCCGCCGCGCCCGCGGAGCCGCGGCATGAGCGGGCTGGCGGGTCGCCGGGTGCTGGTCACCGGGGCCAGCGGCACCTTCGGCCGGCACCTGTGCGCCGCGTTCACCGCCGCCGGGGCACGGGTCGTCGGCATCGACCGCCAGCCGGGCACCGTCGCCGTCGACCGCGACCCGGGCGAGGGCGAGGGCGTGCCGGTGCTCGGCTGCGACCTGACCGACCCGGCCGCCGTGGCGCCCACGGTCGCCGCCGCCGTGGACCGCCTCGGTGGGCTGGACCTGCTGGTCAACAACGCCGGCGTCGGCGGACCCGCCCCGGCCGAGCTGCCGCCCGACGAGGTGGTGCGCCAGCAGCTGGAGGTGAACCTGCTCGCCGCCTGGCGCACCACCGCCGCCGCGCTGCCCGCCCTGGAGGCCGCCCGTGGGCGGGTGGTCTTCGTCGCCAGCCGGATGGCCCTGCTGCCGCTGCCGCTGGCCGCCGCGTACGGGGTCAGCAAGCGGGCGCTGGTCGCCTACGCCGACGCGCTGCGCCACGAGGTGGGCACCCACGTCGGGGTGAGCGTCGTCTACCCGAGCATGGTCGCCTCGCCGATCCACGACAGCACCGCCGACGCCGGCCTGTCCCTGAACGGGGTGTCCCGCCCGGAACCGGTGGCGGGGGTCGTCGCCGCGATCCTGCGCGCCGCCACCGCCCGGCGGGCGCCCCGGGACGTGGCCACCACCCGGCGCGGGCGCCTCGAACTGGCCCTCGCCCGGCACGCGCCGACGCTGGCCGACCGGCTCGTGCGCCGTACCGTCGCCGCCCGGGTCGCCGCCGGCGACCTGGACGCCGCGCCGCTGGCCGCCGGGATGCTGCGCCGGCACCGCGACGCCACCGGCTAACGTGGCCGGCGTGGCCATCTCCCCGTACGTCGCCCGGCTGCGCGCCTACGTCGGTCACGACCTGCTCCTGCTGCCCGGGATCAGCGCGGTCGTGCGCGACGACGCCGGACGGGTGCTGCTGGCCCGGCGCGCCGACAACGGCCGCTGGTCGGTGCCCGCCGGCCTCATCGACCCCGGTGAGCAACCCGCCGACGCGGTAGTGCGGGAGGTGTACGAGGAGACCGGCGTGCACGTGCGCGTCGACGGGGTCGCCGGCGTCGCCACCCACCCCGTCGTCTACCCCAACGGCGACGTCTGCGAGTACCTGAACGTGTGGTTCCGGTGCCGGGCGGTGGGCGGCGAGCCGCGCGTCAACGACGACGAGTCCACCGAGGTGGCCTGGTTCGACCCTGCCGACCTGCCGGAGATCAACGAGTGGGCGCGGCTGCGCGTCGACACGGCGCTGCGCGAGGACGCCCCCGTCTGGCACGCCGCTCCCGGCGAGCGGCATCCGGCGCTCGACCGGCCCGACGCGCTCTGACCGCCCGTCGGCGCAGGGCGTGCGGAGGCGGCCCCCGGATCTCGACGCCGAGCGCCGCTCATCCGGGGGCGTCGAAGGCCACCTCGACCGGCGTCGCCGCGGCCAGGTCCACGTCCCGCTCGCCGTACGGGCTGCGCACGGTCACCCGCTGGGCCACGGCGGAGCACAGCCGGGCCCGGACCCGGCCGGCCGACCAGACCAACTCCTCGACGCCGACGCGGCCCCGGCAAACCACCCCGCGCAGCACCCCCGCGTCCAGGCCCGGCAGTGCGGCCGGCAGCAGCCGCAGCAGCCCCGGGCGGGACTGCACCAGCGACTCGATCAGCACCGCCGGCAGGGCGTGCGCGGCGTCGGCGTTGTACGTCACCAGGTGCGGGTTGTGCGCGCTCATCAGGGACCGGAAGAACATGTCGTTGCCGACGATCTTCAGCAGGTTCGCGGCGGTCAGCGCCCCGTCGTGCAGCCGGGCGGCGGCCAGCGCCCGGTGCAGGCTGCCGTGCGCGGAGAGGTTCTCGTCGCCGCGTAGCGTCAGCGCCCGGTGCGCGGCCCGGGCCAGCTCGGGGGTGTCGTCCGGGTTGATCTCGTCCAGCGGCCACACCGGGTAGAGGTGGCTGACGTGACGGTGGTCGTCGTCGCCGTGGTAGCCGGGCCACGCCCACTCGGCCAGCGCCCCGCGCCCGTCCACCCGGTACGCGGGCAGCCGCCCCAGCAGCCCCGCCCACCGGTCCGAGCCGGTCACCTCGGCGGCGGTACGCAGGGCGTGCCGGGCGGCGGCGATGTCCATCGTGGCGTTCACCGCCACGTGCACCGCCCGCCCCCGCTCGTCGTGCGGGCCGGTCTCCGCCGAGTACGACGGCACCACGACCACCGTGCCCGCCTCGTCGGTGACGGTGAGCAGGTCCGCGAAGAAGTCCGCCACCTCCGCCAGCCAGCCGGCCAGTTCCCCGAGGGGCGCACCGGTCACCAGGTGCTGCTCGTGCAGCGGGTGCAGCAGCCAGTCCGCGCCGGGCAGCCACGCGGCGAAGGGCCAGTCCTCGTGCAGGTGGAACAGGTGGCCGTGCTCGCCGTCGGTGCGGCTGGGCGCCAGCAGTCCCCGGGCCCCGTAGATCGCCCGCGCGTTGCGCCGCCAGTCGTCGACCTGGCCGCGTACCAGGTTGGCGTGGGCCGCGGTCACCTCCGGCAGGGCGCCGACGTTCGCGCCGGCCAGTTGCAGGTTCAGGTTGGCGTCGGTGGTGAAGTCGCCCGCCCAGGCGGCGTCCCACGAGCCGAGCCACAGCCCGGTCAGCCGGGGCGGCAGGACACCGCTGGAGCTGAGCAGCAGGTACCGGCCGGCGTGGAACAGCCGCTCCAGCAGGGCCGGCCGCAGCGTGCCCGCGTCGGCGTCCTGCGCCGCGAGCAACTCGCCCACGGGCAGTTCCCGCTGTGCGTCCGGCACCCGCAGGTCCAGGCTCACCCGCTCGTAAGCGTGGCCGTGCAGCGCGACGTGCCGGGCCAGCAGGGTCTCGTAGTCGTCGCCGGTGTGGGCCGCCAGCCGCTCCTCCAGCTCGCCGGTGCGCCACGGCGGCGTGTCGGGGCGGTCGAGCGCCGTGGTCAGCAGCGCCGGGCCGCGCACCGCCACCCGGTCGTCGCCGAGGACCGCCACGTCGCCGCGCAGCAGGGTGAGCCCTTCGAAGCCGTACGCGCCGCCCGCGTCGGGGTAGCGGCCCCGCACCCGCAGGAAGACCAGCTCCCCCCGGCGGTACGCGGCGACGGTGTAGCGCACCGGATCCGGCCGGCCCGGCAGGTCCCCCGTGACGCCCACCTCGCAGGTGCCCGCGTCGACGTGGGTGACCACCAGCGCGTCGGCCCGGGAGACGAACGAGCGTCGCCGGCCGCCGGCCCACTCGACGACGACCTCCCCGGTGGTGAACTCGGTGCGGCGCCGGTAGTCGTCGACGGGGCCGGGCGCCACGGCGTCGACGGTGAGGGCGAAGCCGGGATGGAACGACTGCGTCCAGCGCAGCACCCCGTCGCCGGCGAGCAGCCGGCTGGCCTCGGCGCGCCGGCCGGCGAGGATCAGCTCACGGACGCGGGGCAGCAGGGCGGCCAGCTCGGGCGGCCGGGCGTCGCGGGTGCCGTTGGGCAGGACGAAGCGGTGGTGGTTGACGATGATGCGTTCGGCGTGCGGCCGGCCGTACACCATGATCCCGGCCTCGCCGTTGCCGGAGAGGAACGCGTCCTCCCAGCGCTCGGCGGGGGCGGTGTCGACGATGCGGTGCGCGGCGGGGGACGGTCCG
>NZ_WAAS01000300.1:0-7300 GCF_008806585.1 Micromonospora sp. AMSO12t | reverse complement strand
GCGGTCTCGGGCGGCGGGGAAGCGGTCGAGGGCGCCCGTGGTGGCCAGGGCGCGGGTCAGGGCCCAGCCGCCGGCACCCGCGACGATCGTGGCGCTGACGATGGTGAGCAGGGCGTACGGGATGCGGTAGCTGCCCAGGGCGTACTCGCTGTTCCAGACGAAGAAGTCGAACAGGGCCGCGCCGAGGCCGGTCAGCGCGCCCGCGATCAGCGCGGTGGGCAGCCGGAACGAGCGGTACCGGAACGCGGCGAAGGCCAACTCGGCGCCGAGCCCCTGGATCAGGCCCTGGACGATGGTGACGCCGCCCCACTCCGAGCCGAGCAGCGCGGAGACCGTCGCCGCCACCGCCTCGCAGAAGAGCGCCGCGCCGGGCTTGCGGATCACCAGACCGCCGAGGACGGCCGGGACCAGCCACACGCCGTACATGATCGCCTGGCTGGCGGGGAAGAACGCGAACGCCGGGTCGACGGCCCGCCACAGCAGGCCCCAGGCCCAGAAGATGACGCCGAAGGCCACCGCGATCACGGCCGCGACGACGACATCGACGGTACGCCACCGGGTGGCGGTGTTGTTGTCTCGCATGATTGCTCCCAGTCCCTAACGAGAACCAGGAGAAGACGCACGCCGCGCCCGGAACGTGCCGGACGTCGACGCGGCTGGAGGTCGACCGAACTCCCTGCGCTGGCATTACCCAGATCAGGTTCGAGGGTCTGCGGGCGGTGCCCGCACTCTCAGCGCTGTGCGCTCCCCTGTCGGATGTGAAGTTGTGGCCCGACGCTAACACCTTTGAAGATCATCGGGCAAAGTGATCTTTCCGCAGCTCACCAGCGCAGTCGATCGACGGCGTCGATTCCGGCCCGGTACTCTCGGGCGGCCACTGGGAATCCGGCAGAGGGACACGTACGTGACATCCGAGGCTGACCGCCGCGCGCCGGACGGGTCGCACCCGGGCGCGGTGGGCGTGGCCGCCCCGGGCGTACGCGAGGAGAAGCCGGCGGCGCCCCGCGGCCCGGACCGGCGGGTCGGGTCGGTGGAGGTCCTCGCCGGCCTGCTGATCCTGCTGGTCGTCTTCCGCGAGCCGCTCGCCCGGGCCCTCTCCGCGCCCCGCTTGCAGACCTGGACCACCGTCTTCGTCTCGGTCATGGTGCAGGCGGTGCCGTTCCTGGTCTTCGGGGTGCTGCTCTCCGCGGTGATCGCCGTCTTCGTGCCCCGGTCGTTCTGGGCCCGGGCGCTGCCGCGTCACCCCGCGCTCGCGGTGCCGGTGGCCAGCGCGGCCGGCGTGGTGCTGCCCGGCTGCGAGTGCGGGGCGGTGCCGATCGCCGGGTCGCTGATCCGGCGCGGGGTCACCCCGGCCGCCGCGTTGGCGTTCCTGCTCGCCGCCCCGGCGATCAACCCGATCGTGCTGACCGCCACCGCCGTGGCCTTCCCCGACGACCCGGCGATGGTCCTCGGCCGGGCCGTCGCGAGCCTGCTCGTGGCGATGGTCATGGGCTGGCTGTGGCTGCGCCTCGGCCGGGCCGACTGGATCCGGCTGCCGCGCCGGCCGGAGCTGGACGGCGGCCCGCGCGGGCGGGCGTTCTGGGGGGCGGTCCGGCACGACGTCACGCACGCCGGCGGGTTCCTGGTGATCGGCGCGGCGGCTGCCGCCACGATCAACGTCGTGGTGCCGGAGCGCTGGTTGCAGACCCTCGCCGACGAGCCGGTGCTGTCGGTGCTCGCGCTGGCCGCGCTCGCCGTGCTGCTCTCCCTCTGCTCCGAGGCGGACGCCTTCGTCGCCGCCTCGCTGTCGCAGTTCTCGCTGACCTCCCGACTGGTCTTCCTGGTGGTGGGGCCGATGGTCGACCTCAAGCTCATCTCGATGCAGGCCGGAGTCTTCGGCCGGCGGTTCGCGCTGCGGTTCGCCCCGACCACCTTCGCGGTGGCCGTCGCGGTGGCCGCCGTGACCGGGGCGGTGCTGCTGTGAACCGGCAGGCGCAGGCCGTCGTCCTGCTGCTGCTCGGCGGCGCGGTGGTCCGGGCCAGCCTCACCGACCTGCACCTGCGCTACGTCAAGGAGGGGCTGCGGCCCTTCCTGATCGCCGCCGGCCTGCTGCTGGTGGCCGCTGCGGTCATGACCCTCTTCTACGAGCTGCGCCCGCTCCTGCGGCGCACGCCCGCCGGCCACCACGACGGCCCGGCCGGTGGGTGGCGGCCCCGGCGCACACCCGGCCCCGAGGCTCACGACAACGGCTACGACGGGCACGGCGGTGACGACGGGCACGGCCACCACGAGCCGCGGGTCGGCTGGCTGCTGATCCTGCCCGTGCTGGGCCTGCTGCTGGTCGCCCCGCCGGCCCTGGGCTCGTACGCGGCCGGGCAGGCCGGCACCGCCGTCACCACCCGGCAGCAGCCGTCCGACTATCCGCCGCTGCCCGCCGGCGACCCGGTGCGGGTGACCGTGCTCGACTACGCCTCCCGGGCCCTGTTCGACCGGGGCACCTCGATCGGCGAGCGCCGGGTCCAGCTGACCGGCTTCGTCACCACCGGCCCCGACGGCCGGCCGCTGCTGGCCCGGATGGTGCTCTCCTGCTGCGCCGCCGACGGGCGGCCGGTCAAGCTGGGCCTGACCGGCGCGGCCCCCGACGGGCTCGCCGACGACACCTGGATCGAGGTGACGGGCCGCTACAGCGACCGCATCGCCCGCGACCCGGTCAACGACGCCGAGATTCCCTACCTGGACGTGGAGTCCTGGCGGCAGGTGCCCGTCCCCCGGCAACAGTACGAGTGACAGGTGGGCCCGGCAGTCCCGGGCGGCCAGGTGCGGCGCTGGGTAGGCTCACGATCATGCGGATCGAGGCCCGGGGGTTCACGTTCGACGTCCGTGTCGGCGGACCGGAGGGCGGCACGCCCGTCCTGCTGCTGCACGGCTTCCCCCAGCACGGCGGGGAGTTCGACGACGTGGTGCCCGCGCTGCACGCCGCGGGCCTGCGCACGTACGCGCCGGACCAGCGCGGCTACTCGCCGGGCGCGCGGCCCGAGGCGGTCGAGGCGTACCGGCTGCCGGAACTGGTCGCCGACGCGGTGGGCGTACTCGACGCGTTGGGCGTCGACGCGGCGCACCTGGTGGGGCACGACTGGGGCGCGGTCGTCGCCTGGGCCGTCGCGGCCCACCATCCCGAGCGGGTCCGCACGCTGACCGCGGTCTCCGTGCCGCACCCCGCCGCCATGGCGTGGGCGCTGGCCGAGGACGCGGGGCAGAAGGCGCGCTCGGCGTACATGACGGTGTTCCGCAAGCCGGGCACGGCGGAGAAGGCGCTGCTGGTGCTGGGCGCGACCGGGCTGCGCCGGATGCTGCACGGGGTCGGCGACGACGCGCGGGTGGCCGCGTACGCGGACCCGATGCGCGAGCCGGGCGCGCTGACCGCCGCCCTGAACTGGTACCGCGCGATGTCCCGCCGGGACCTGGCCGCCACCGGGCCGGTGGCGGTGCCGACCACGTACGTGTGGAGCGGTCGCGACATCGCGATCGGCCGGACCGCCGCCGAGGCGTGCGCCGAGCACGTGACCGCCGACTACCGCTTCGTCGAGCTGCCCCGGGTGAGCCACTGGATCCCCGACGAGGCGCCCGCCGCGCTGGCCGAGGCGATCCTGGCCCGGGTGCACGACCCGGTCTGACCTTCCCCGCGACACCGGCCGGCGGACGCCGGGCCCACCCCTGACGGAGGTACGACATGGACCGAGCAGACACGACGGTGAAGGCCGAGGACTTCCTGGCCGTGGTGACCGACACGATGCACCGGGTCGCCGAGAGCCAGCGCGAGGCGGTGGGGCGGGCCGCCGACCTGATCGCCGAGGCGGTACGCGCCGACGGCGTGGTCCACGCGTTCGGCACCGGCCACTCCGAGGCGCTGGCCATGGAGATCGCCGGGCGGGCCGGCGGGCTGGTCCCGACGAACCGCATCGCCCTGCGGGACCTGGTGCTGCGCGGCGGCGCCCCGGCCGACGTGCTCGGGCCGCTGCTGGAGCGCGACCCGTCGGTGGCGCACCGTCTCTACGAGCTGGCTCCCGTCAGCCCCCGGGACGTCTTCGTGCTCGCCTCCAACTCCGGCGTGAACGGCGCCATGGTGGAGTTCGCGTCGCTGGTCAGGGAGAAGGGCCACGGGCTGGTCGCGATCACCTCGGCGCAGCACTCCGGGCAGATGACCTCGCGCCACCCGTCGGGACGCAAGCTCGCCGACTTCGCCGACGTGGTGCTCGACAACGGCGCCCCGTACGGCGACGCGACGCTGCCACTGCCCGGCGGAGGTGCGGTCGGCGCGGTCTCGTCGATCACCGCGGCGCTACTGGCGCAGCAGATCACGGTCGAGGTGGTGGCGCGGCTGCTGGCGGCGGGGGAGCGGCCCCCGGTCTACCTGTCGGCCAACATCGCCGGGGGCGACGAGCACAACAACGCCCTCGAGGCCCGGTACGCGGGCCGGATCCGCCGCGGCTCCTGACGGGTTGTGGCTACGGTCGGCCGCATCATGGTCGGTACGGAACCGGCGCGTCAGACAGTGACGTGAGTCGGTTTCGCGCGTCGACGGGTGGGGCATCAGCGATGCTGCCGCCGGCCGCCCCCGCCGGCAGTACCGTCTGACCGGAGGTAGCGCGTGTCCAAGGAAACCGAGAAGCAGCGCTGGCAGCGCAACTTCGCCGACCTGCTCCAGGAGCTTCGGGTCGCCCAGACCGGCGTGCAGATCCTCTTCGCGTTCCTGCTCACCCTGCCGTTCAGCAACGGCTTCACCCGTACGAGTGGCTTCCAGAAGGACGTCTACATCGTCGCGTTGCTGGCCGCGGCCGCGGCCACCGCGATGATCATCTCTCCGGTGGCGTTCCACCGCGCGCTGTTCCGGCAGGGCCGCAAGCCGGAGCTGGTCCGGTTCGCCCACCGGATGGCCAGCGGCGGGCTCGCCTTCATGCTGATCTCGATGGTCAGCGCGGTGCTGCTGATCACCGACTTCGTGCTGGACCGGAGCATCGCCCTGGTGCTCAGCGGGCTCACCGGCCTCTGGTTCCTCACCTTCTGGGCGTTCCTGCCGTTCTCCCGCCGCAACTGGGGCGACGACGACACCGACGACGACGACGACGAGAACGAGCCACGGTCCCTCAGCGACTGACGAAGGTCGACACAACTCGATATTTACCAATCGCTACCCCTGGGTAACACCCGGGGGTAGCGTGCTGTTCGTCGAGCACGTTGACGCATCCGGACCGAGGTTCGAGGGGGCCGCCGTGACCGCGACACACAACAGCCGACCCGCGCCCGACGGATCAGGCGCCGACCAGCCGCCGCCGTCGGCCGACGCCCCGCCTGCTGCCGCCGGCACCCCGCCCGCGACCGCCGGCAACGCGCCTGCGGCCGCCGACGCCCCGCCCGCGGCCGGTGCGGCCGGGCCCCTGCCGACCGAGGCCGGTCAGGTCTCCGAGAAGGAGGCACGACAGGTCGCCGAGGCGGCCCGGGAGTCCACCTGGGATCGTCCCAGCTTCGGCAAGGAACTTTTCCTCGGCCGGTTCCGGCTCGACCTGATCAACCCTTGGCCGCGCTCCGACCCGGCGGACGTCGCCCGCGCCGACGAGTTCCTCGGCCGGTTCCGCGAGTTCCTTACCTCCGACGTGGACGGTGCGGCGATCGAGCGGGACGCGTCCATCCCGGACGAGGTGTTCCAAGGAATGGCCCGGCTCGGCGCGTTCGGCATGAAGATCGACCGGTCGTACGGCGGGCTCGGGCTCAGCAACCTGCACTACTGCCGGGCGCTCATGCTGGCCGGCTCGGTCAGCCCGGCGATCGGCGCGCTGCTCTCGGCGCACCAGTCGATCGGGGTGCCGCAGCCGCTGAAGATGTTCGGCACCGCCGAGCAGAAGCAGCGCTTCCTGCCCCGGCTCGCCGCCGGTGAGGTCTCCGCGTTCCTGCTCACCGAGCCGGACGTCGGCTCCGACCCGGCCCGACTGGCCACCACCGCCGAGCCCACGCCCGACGGCACCGGCTACCGCCTCAACGGCGTGAAGCTGTGGGCCACCAACGGCACCGTCGCCTCCCTGCTCGTGGTGATGGCCCGGGTGCCCGCCGCCGAGGGGCGGCGCGGCGGGATCACCGCCTTCGTCGTCGAGGGCGACACCGAGGGCATCACGGTCGAACGGCGCAACGCCTTCATCGGCCTGCGCGGCCTGGAGAACAGCCTGACCCGCTTCCACGACGTCTTCGTACCGAAGGAGAACGTCATCGGTGGCGAGGGAAAGGGCCTGAAGATCGCGCTGACCACCCTGAACACCGGGCGGCTGTCGCTGCCGGCGATGTGTGTCGGCGCCGGCAAGTGGGCGCTGAACGTGGCCCGGGAGTGGGCCGTCGACCGGGTGCAGTGGGGCCGGCCCGTGGGCGAGCACGAGGCGGTGGCCCAGAAGCTGTCCTTCATCGCCGCGACGACGTACGGCATGGAGACCATGCTGGACCTCTGCTGCCTGCTCGCCGACGACGACCGTAACGACATCCGGATCGAGGCGGCGCTGGTCAAGCTCTACGCCAGCGAGATGGCCTGGAAGATCGCCGACGAACTGGTGCAGATCCGGGGCGGTCGCGGCTACGAGACGGCCGACTCCCTCGCCGCGCGGGGCGAGCGACCGGCCGCCGTCGAGCAGCTGCTGCGCGACCTGCGGATCAACCGCATCTTCGAGGGCTCCACCGAGATCATGCACCTGCTCATCGCCCGGGAGGCGGTCGACGCGCACCTGTCCGTCGCCGGTGACATCATCGACCCGGACGCCGGGCTCGGCCGCAAGGCGAAGGCCGGGGCGCGGGCCGGCGCCTTCTACGCGAAGTGGCTGCCGACCCTCGCCGTCGGCAGGGGACAGCGCCCGTCGGCGTACGCCGAGTTCGGCCCGCTCGCCGGCCACCTGCGGCAGGTGGAGCGCGCCTCGCGCAAGCTGGCCCGCTCGACGTTCTACGCGATGTCCCGCTGGCAGGGCAAGATGGAGCGCAAGCAGGCGTTCCTCGGCCGGGTGGTGGACATCGGCGCGGAGCTGTTCGCGATGTCCGCGGTCTGCGTGCGCGCCTACGCCGAGCGGGACACCCGCCCCGAGAACGTCGAGCTGGCCGACCTGTTCTGCCGGCAGGCCCGGGTCCGCGTCGACGCGCTCTTCACCGCCCTGTGGGACAACACCGACTCCGTCGACACGGCCGCCGCGAAGCGGATCCTGGCCGGGCGCTACGCCGCCCTGGAGGACGGCGTGATCACCCCCGCCGACGACCTGCCCTGGGTGGCACCCTGGTCGCCCGGCCCGTCCACCGC
>NZ_WAAS01000299.1:0-7429 GCF_008806585.1 Micromonospora sp. AMSO12t | reverse complement strand
GGTCCGGGGGACCCGGAGCTGATCACCGTCAAGGGCTGGCGGCTGCTCACCGAGGCGGACGTGGTGGTCGCCGACCGGCTCGTCCCCGGGCTGCTCCTCGACGAACTGCGCCCCGACGTCGAACTCGTGGACGCCTCCAAGATCCCGTACGGCCCGTCCCGGGGCCAGGAGGAGATCAACCGGATCCTCGTGGACCGCGCCCTGGCCGGGAAGTTCGTGGTGCGGCTCAAGGGCGGCGACCCGTACGTCTTCGGCCGGGGCGGCGAGGAACTGCTGGCCTGCGCGGCGGCCGGCGTGCCGGTGACCGTGGTGCCCGGCGTGACCAGCTCGATCGCGGCTCCGGCCGCGGCGGGCGTCCCGGTCACCCACCGGGGGGTGGCCCACGAGTTCACCGTGGTCTCCGGGCACGTCGCACCCGACTCGCCGGCCTCCCTGGTCCGGTGGGAGGCGCTGGCCGGGCTGCGCGGCACGCTGGTCGTGCTGATGGGGCTGAAGAACCTCGCGGCGATCACCGCGACGCTGATCGCGCACGGCAAGCCGGCGGAGACACCGGCCGCCGTGGTGCAGGAGGCGACGACCGGGGCGCAGCGGGCGCTCCGCTCCACGCTCGGCGCGGTGGCCGCCGACGTGGCGGCCGCCGGGCTGCGCCCGCCCGCGGTGGTGGTGCTGGGGGACGTGGTCGACGCTCTCGCCGGGGCTGGACCTGAGGAATTTCCGGGCAGCCCACTCGCTCCGGGCGGTCAGGCTTGATCCCTGCGCGAGCGGGCTGCCCGGAAATCCCCGGTGGGCGTTGCCCGTGGGGCGGCTCGGGTTCGACCGGGCAGAGTCAGACGGGATGACGACGGCGGCCGGAGACACAGTCTCCGGCCGCCGTCGTCGCCGGTCAGGTCACTGCTTGAGCATGTTGTCCAGCAGCAGGGCGCAGCGGATCAGGCCGAGGTGGCTGTAGGCCTGCGGGTGGTTGCCCAGCCCGCGCTCGGCCATCGGGTCGTACTGCTCGGGCAGCAGGCCGGTCGGGCCGGCGGTGTCCACCATCTGCGAGAACAGCTCCTCGGCGTCGGTACGCCGTCCGGTGCGCAGGTACGCCTCGATGAGCCACGCCGTGCAGATGTGGAAGCCGCCCTCCCGCCCGGGCAGGCCGTCGTCCCAGTGGTAGCGGTAGACGACCGGGCCGCTGCGCAGGTCCGCCTCGATCCGCAGGACGGTGGAGAGGAAGCGCGGGTCGTCGCCGGGGAGCAGGCCGGAGAGCCCGATCCATAGCGACGAGGCGTCCATCTCCTCGTCCCCGTACGCCACGCTGTAGGCCTCGACGGTCTCGTGCCAGCCGTACTCCAGCACGTTGGCGCCGATGCGGTCGCGCAGCTCCACCCACTCCGGCCGGTCCTCGCCGCCGTGCTGGCGCATGACGTGCAGCGCCCGGTCCACGGTCATCCAGCACATCACCTTCGAGAAGATGTGGTGCCGCGGGGGGAGGCGGGCCTCCCAGATGCCGTGGTCGGGCTCGTGCCAGCGGCGGCGGACCGCCTCGACCATGTTGTCGAGCACCCGCCACTCGTCCTCGCGGACGGAGCCGCGGGCGTCGGCCACGGCCGCGATCAGGTCCGCGATCGGGCCGAAGACGTCGAGCTGGAGCTGGTGGTTGGCGAGGTTGCCGACCCGGACCGGCCGGGAGCCGGCGTAACCGGGCAGGGTGTCGATGACCGCCTCGGCGCCCAGTTCGTAGCCGTCCACCGTGTAGAGCGGGTGCAGCCGCTCCGGGTGCCCGCCGGTGCGCTCGATGCACCCGTCGACCCAGCGCAGCAGCGCCTCGGCCTCCTCGATCGAGCCCAGGTCGACCAGGGACCGCGCGGTCATCGCCGCGTCCCGCAGCCAGCAGTAGCGGTAGTCCCAGTTGCGGACGCCGCCCAGCTCCTCCGGCAGCGAGGTGGTCGCGGCGGCCAGGATCGAGCCGGTGGCCTCGTGGCAGAGCCCGCGCAGGGTCAGCGCGCTGCGGACCACCAGGTCCCGGGCGGTGCTCGGCAGCCGCAGGGTGGCCACCCAGTCCTTCCAGGGCTGCTCGGCCAGGGCCTGCCGCTCGTGGACCGACATCCGGTGGTGTTCCAGGCTGTGCGTGCCGAAGCGCAGCTCCAGCACGACCTGCCCACCGGAGGCGGAGAGGTCGACGACGGCCTTGGCCGTCTCGTAGCCGCCGTCGTTGGTGACCTGCCACTCGACCCCGGGCGAATAGAGCGCGACCGGCTCGTTGGAGCCGAGCACCAGCAGACCGTCGCCGATCGGCTGCAACTGCACCGCGACCTGGCCGAACTCGGGCCGGGGCGCGAACTCCAGCCGGGCCCGGCCCGAGCCGGTGAGCACCCGGACCATTGTCGAGTCGCCGGTCACGACGGCCGGGCCGTCCGGCGTGGTCTCCCTGGCCGGCTTGTCCAGCCAGTCGGTGACGGTCAGGCCCGACCACCGGGTCTCGACGGTCATCGTCCCCGAGCGGTAGCGCTGCCCGAGCGGGATGCCCCCGCGCTCCGGGGCCACGCTGAAGTGCCCGGCGGGGCTGCCGCCGACCAGGTCGGCGAAGATCGCCGCCGAGTCCGGCTTGGGGTGGCAGAGCCAGGTGACCTTGGCCTCGGGGGTGAGCAGGGCCACGGTCCGCCCGTTGGCCAGCATCGAGTGCCGCTCGATGGGCACCGCGCGCTCGCCGAAGAGCCAGTGCCGCCGGGTCTCCAGCAGCAGGCCGAGGGCGCGGGCGGCCTCGATCGGTTCGGCGACCCGGTAGCCGGCCTGGGTGTCACCGGGGCCGATCTTGATGCCGACGTCCGGCCCGTGCAGGTTGCCGAAGGCGTTCTCGTCGGTGACGTCGTCGCCGATGAAGAGCACCGCGCTGGCGGAGAGCTGGGTGCGCAGCTGGTCGACGGCCGTGCCCTTGTGCGTGGCGACCACCGACAGCTCGATGACCTCCTTGCCCTGGGTGACGGTGACGTCGTCCCAGGTGGCGGGGCCGCTGCGGACCGCCTCGATGGCGGCAGCCGCGATCTCGGGGGCCACCCCGCGGGTGTGCACGGCGACGCTCGCCGGCTTGCGCTCCAGCCGGATTCCCGGGTGGGCCGAGGCGATCTCGCGCAGGGCGTCGCGCAGCCGGGTGCGGACCGCGATCAGCTCGGGGGAGAGCCGCTCGACGAAGCCGATGTCGAACTCGGAGCCGTGGCTGCCGACGAGGTGGACCTCGCTGGGCAACCGGGAGAGGGCGGCCAGGTCGCGCAGGGCCCGCCCGGAGACCACCGCCACGGTGGTCTGGGGCAGGGCGGCCAGCGCCCGGACGGCCGCCACCGACTCCGGCAGCGGCACGGCCTTGCTCGGGTCCTCCACGATCGGCGCCAGGGTGCCGTCGTAGTCGCAGGCGATCAGAAGCTGGGGTACCCGGGCGATGCGGCCGATGGCCGCCCGCAGTTCCGGGTCCATCGTGCCGGCCGCCGGGGTGACGATCTCGTTGGCGGCGTTCACGCGTCCTCCGATTGAGGCACACCGAGCTCGGTGAGGAAGGACTTCGCCCAGTGCCCCACGTCGTGGGTGCGAAGATGGCGTTGCATTGTCCGCATTCTGCGGCGTGCCTCCGGCTTCTCGACGTGCACGGCCCTCAGCAGGGCGTCCTTGACCGCGTCAGGGTCGTGCGGGTTACACAGGAACGCCTGACGCAGCTCGGTGGCGGCGCCGGCGAACTCGCTGAGCACGAGTGCACCGCCCTGGTCGGCGCGCGATGCGACGTACTCCTTGGCTACCAGGTTCATTCCGTCTCGCAGCGGGGTCACCATCATCACGTCGGCGGCGGCGTACATCGCGGCGAGTTCAGTGCGACTGTACGACTGATGCAGATAATGCACCGCCGGCACGCCGACCCTGCCGAATTCGCCATTAATCCGGCCGACCTCCCGCTCCACCTTCACGCGTAGTGCCTGGTAGTGCTCCACGCGCTCGCGGCTGGGCGTGGCGACCTGCACCATGACCGCGTCGGGAACTGTCAACTTTCCGTCAGCCAGCAGTTCGCGGAAGGCCTTGAGCCGCAACTCGATGCCCTTGGTGTAGTCGAGCCGGTCGACGCCCAGGATGATCGTCTTCGGGTTGCCCAGCTCCTCGCGGATCTCCTTCGCCCGGGCCTGGATCGCCGCGTCGGCGGCCAGCCGCTCCATCTCCTTCGTGTCGATGGAGATCGGGAACGCGCCGGCCTTCACCTGGCGCCCGTCGACCTGGATCATCTGCCCCTCGTAGCGCAGCCCGAGCAGGTGCCGGGCCAGCCGGACGAAGTTCTGCGCGGCGAGGCGCTGCTGGAACCCGACCAGGTCGGCACCGAGCAGGCCGCGCAGGATCTCGGTGCGGAACGGCATCTGCATGAACAGCTCGATGGGCGGGAACGGGATGTGCAGGAAGAAGCCGATCCGCAGGTCGGGCCGCAGCTCGCGGAGCATCGCCGGGACGAGCTGGAGCTGGTAGTCCTGCACCCAGACCGTCGCCCCCTCGGCCGCGACCTCCGCCGCGGCCTCCGCGAAACGGGCGTTGACCAGGCGGTACGCCTCACGCCAGCGGCGCTTGTAGGCGGGCGTCTCCACCGCGTCGTGGTAGAGCGGCCAGATCGTCGCGTTGGACTGGCCCTCGTAGTAGCGCTCCAGCTCCTCCGCGCTCAGCGGCACCGGGTGCAGCCGGATGCCCTCCAGGTCGAAGGGCTCGGGGGCGGCGCCGGTGCCACCGGCCCAGCCGACCCAGGTGCCCTGGTGCTCGGCGAGGACGGGGTGCAGTGCGGTCACCAGCCCCCCGGGGCTGCGACGCCACTGCCGTCCTTCGGGGGTGCTCACCTCGTCGACGGGTAGCCGGTTCGCCACTACGACAAAGGAGCTGCGGACGGTCACGTTCGGCCACCTCCGGGTGCTGACGGGTCAACCGCGAATGAGCGTACTGAGCGTAGCTGCGGCTTCTGGGGCCCCGTGCCGGAGTCACCTACCCTTCCCACGATGGTCCAACCCTTGGCGTGATCTTGTCGATACCCCTGCTCGGAAGCAGGGGTGGCGCGACGCGTCCGGAGGTTCGGGGGCGGGGTGATGTGGGCGCGACGCCGCGTACCTGTCAGGATTGAGGATGGCGTGCGTGCGGCCGGCCACCGGCCGGCGGCGGCGGGCGGAGGTCGAAGCCCGCGCCCGCGCCCGCCGATCCCAGTCGCAACCCTACGGAGGTAGCCCACACCGTGGCCCAGTACATCTACGTCCTGGAAAAGGCGCGCAAGGCGCACGGCGACAAGGTCGTGCTCGACAACGTGACGCTGAGCTTCCTGCCGGGGGCCAAGATCGGTGTGGTCGGCCCCAACGGCGCCGGCAAGTCCAGCCTCCTCAAGATCATGGCAGGGCTGGACAAGCCGAGCAACGGCGAGGCCCGGCTGATGCCCGGCTACACCGTCGGCATGCTCGCCCAGGAGCCCCCGCTCAACGACGCCAAGACCGTGCTCGGCAACGTCGAGGAGGCGGTCGCCGAGACCAAGGCAAAGCTGGAGCGGTTCAACAAGATCGCCGAGCAGATGGCCACCGACTACTCCGACGAGCTGATGGAGGAGATGGGCCGGCTCCAGGAGGAGCTGGACCACCTCGACGCGTGGGACATCGACTCCAAGCTCGAACTGGCGATGGACGCGCTGCGCTGCCCGCCGCCGGACGCCGACGTCACCCAGCTCTCCGGTGGCGAGCGCCGCCGGGTGGCGCTGTGCAAGCTGCTGCTGGAGGCGCCCGACCTGCTGCTGCTCGACGAGCCCACCAACCACCTGGACGCGGAGAGCGTCTCCTGGTTGGAGCAGCACCTGGCCAAGTACGCCGGCACCGTCATGGCGATCACCCACGACCGGTACTTCCTGGACAAGGTGGCCGGCTGGATCCTGGAGCTGGACCGCGGCCGGGCCATCGGCTACGAGGGCAACTACTCCACCTACCTGGAGAAGAAGGCGGCCCGGCTGGCCGTCGAGGGCCGCCGCGACGCCAAGATGAAGAAGCGGCTCACCGAGGAACTGGAGTGGGTCCGCTCCAACGCCAAGGCGCGGCAGACCAAGTCCAAGGCCCGACTCGACCGCTACGACGAGATGGCCAACGAGGCGGAGAAGACCCGCAAGCTCGACTTCGAGGAGATCCAGATCCCGCCGGGCCCGCGTCTGGGCAACACGGTGATCGAGGCGCAGAACCTCAGCAAGGGCTTCGGCGACCGGCTGTTGATCGACAACCTGTCGTTCTCGCTGCCCCGCAACGGCATCGTCGGCATCATCGGCCCCAACGGCGTCGGCAAGACCACGCTGTTCAAGACCATCGTCGGGCTGGAACAGCCGACCGGCGGCGAGGTCCGGGTCGGCCCCACCGTCTCGCTGTCGTACGTCGACCAGAACCGGCAGGGCCTCGACGGCGACAAGAGCGTCTGGGAGGTCGTCTCCGACGGCCTGGACTACCTCATGGTGGGCAAGGTCGAGATGCCGTCGCGGGCGTACATCGCGGCGTTCGGATTCAAGGGGCCGGACCAGCAGAAGCCGACCAAGGTGCTCTCCGGCGGCGAGCGCAACCGGCTCAACCTGGCGCTGACGCTGAAGATCGGCGGCAACGT
This sequence comes from Micromonospora sp. AMSO12t, assembly GCF_008806585.1. Lineage (NCBI taxonomy): Bacteria > Bacillati > Actinomycetota > Actinomycetes > Micromonosporales > Micromonosporaceae > Micromonospora > Micromonospora sp. AMSO12t. The sequence continues at coordinate 820 of NZ_WAAS01000299.1, read as the reverse complement.
GATCCTGCTCGACGAGCCGACCAACGACCTGGACGTCGAGACCCTCTCCAGCCTGGAGAACGCGCTGCTGGAGTTCCCCGGCTGCGCCGTGGTCATCTCCCACGACCGGATGTTCCTCGACCGGGTCTCCACGCACATCCTGGCCTGGGAGGGCGACGACGAGGACCCGTCCCGCTGGTTCTGGTTCGAGGGCAACTTCGAGGCGTACGAGAAGAACAAGATCGACCGGCTCGGCGCGGAGGCGGCCCGCCCGCACCGGGTGACCTACCGCAAGCTGACCCGTGACTAAGAGCGCGGACCGCAGCCGATCATGAGCGACCGCTTCGTCTACCACTGCACCCTGCGGTGGTCCGACCTGGACGCGTACGGCCACATCAACAACTCGCGCTTCCTCACCCTCTACGAGGAGGCGCGGGTGGCGTTGATGTTCGCCGGCGGCCGGGCGTGGGGGGTGGGCTCGTTCGCCGACGGCGTCGTGATCAGTCGGCACGAGATCGACTACCTGCGCCCGGTCGAGTACGCCCTCGGCCGGGCCACCGCCGAGGCCGCCCCCACCGTGCGCATCGAGCTGTGGGTGGAGGAGATCCGGGGCGCGTCCTTCACCGTCGCCTACGAGCTCTTCGACGGCGAGGTGCTGGCCAGCCGGGCCCGTTCGGTGCTGGTGCCGTTCGACCTGACCCGGCAGCGGCCCCGGCGGATCACCCCGGAGGAGCGCACGTTCCTGCTCACGTACGCGCCGCAGGGCGGGGTGGCGTGACGGCGGCCGGCGGGCCGGTCGCCCCGGCGGGGGTCGGTGGCGGCGGGACGGTCGCCGGTGGGC
>NZ_WAAS01000298.1:0-7438 GCF_008806585.1 Micromonospora sp. AMSO12t | reverse complement strand
CCGGCCCGCTGAGCGGCCACCCGCCCGCCGGCCCGTGCTCGTCCGTCGTCCCACAGAGGGCGCGCCCGGGGCGACGACCGGGCGCGCGCAGGTGGCTCCCAGGTAGTGCGCAGGCGGTTGCCAGGTGACGGTGCTGCACTGGGGAGACGCCGAGGAGAGGAGCCGGGCATGGGCTGGTTCAACCGGCGGCCGCGCGCCGCCGACGCGACCCCGACGAAGCTCGACCGCGAGGCGACCCGGGAGGACCTGGCCGCGCTGGAGGCGTTCGTGGCCAGCCGCCGGGGCGTGGAGTTCTACCTGGAACCGGAGACCACGGCAACCGACACCACCGTGGTCGCCATCGCTCACGACGGCGAGTGGATCCGCCGTCGTACCGGCTCGCCGCGCGCCGCCGGCTCCATCGCCCGCAAGCACGCGGTGCCGCTGTACGAGGCCGCCCGCACCGGCTACCCGGAGCGGATGCGGGCGTGGAACCGGGCCCACCCGGAGCGTCACGCCCGCTGACCGGCCGGGACGTCACGCCGCTGACCCGCCGGGACGCCACGCCCCCTCGACCGGTGCGCCCGGGACCACTCCGGCCCGCTGCCCGCTGCTCGCCGGCAGGCACGGGGCCGCTCCGTCGGATCCGGCGCGGTAAGGTGCCCTGATGGCTGATCGGTCCCGGTCGCTAGGACGTCCCTTCTGGACGTTCTGGACCGCCGCGGCGCTGGCCAACCTGGGCGACGGCATCCGGGTGGCCGCCTTCCCGCTGCTCGCCGCCGCGCTGAGCGACAACCCGGTGGCGGTGGCCGCAGTGGCTGCGGCGCAGTTCCTGCCGTGGCTGGTCACCGGCCTGCTGGCTGGCGTGCTGGCGGACCGTCGGGCGGCCCGTGCACTGATCGCCGCCGCCGACGCCAGCCGCGTCGTGGTGCTGGCGGCGGTGGCCGTGGCCGTGGCAACGGGCCTGGCCTCGGTCGCGCTCGTGGTCGCCGCCGCCTTCCTGCTCGGTGTCGGCGAGACCCTGCGCGACACCGCCGCCCAGACCGCGATCCCCCGTCTGGTGGACGACGCGCAGCTGGAGCGGGCCAACGGCCGCCTGGTGGCGGGTGAGATCGTGGGCAACGAGTTCGTCGGCCCGCCGGTCGGGGCGATGCTGTTCGTCGTCGGCGCGGCGCTGCCCTTCGCCGTCAACGGCGCCTCGCTCGCGCTGGCCGTCATGCTCGTGCTGTCCCTGCCGCTGAGCCTGGCCCGCCCTGGCCCGGGACGGTCCGGCGCCGACGCGGACGGGCGGAGCGTCACCGCCGCCCCGGCCAGGCGCGGGGCGCTCGCCGGGCTGCGCTGGCTGGTACGGCAACCCGTGCTCCGTACGCTCGTGGTCGTCGGCGCGGCAGTCGCCGCCGCGGACAGCGCCTGGTTCGCGATCTTCGTGCTGTACGCGCGGCAGAGCCTCGGTCTCGGCGCGCTCGGCTTCGGCCTGCTGCTGGCGACCGGCGCGGCCGGCGGGCTCGCCGGCTCACTCGTCGCCGACCGGCTGATCGGCCGGTTCCGGCACCGTCGCGTGCTGGCCTGGTCAATGGCGGTCACGGCCGGGACACCGGCCCTCCTGGCCGTCGCGCCGCACCGGATCGCCGCGGTGGTCGTCGTCGTCGTCACCAGCGCGTCGTTCGCGGTCCTCAACGTGGCCGCGCTGTCGGTCCGGCAACGCCTCGTGCCCGGCGACCTGCTCGGTCGGGTGGTCGCCGCCTCCCGGATGCTCTCCTACGGCTGCACCGCGCTCGGGGCACTCGCCGGTGGGGCGCTGGCCGCCGGCCTGGGCATGCGGGCACCCTTCCTGTTCAGCGCGACGGTGGCGGTCGCCGCGACCGCCGCCTGGTGCGTCGCGTCCCGCCCCACCGCGCCGCCCGACTTGGCCTGACGGGGAGGCCGTCCGCCGTCAGGCGCGCTTCGCCGGGCTGCGCCCGGGGGTGTGGAGACGGTCGACGGTCCGCGACGGGGCAGGACGCGGGTGAGCGGCTCGGTCGCTGCGGCGGCCCTGGTCGACCTGCGCCTGCCCGACGGGCCGACGGACCCGCGTCGCTGAGCCGCCCGCTCAGCCGGTGGCGGCCCGGGCCAGGGCGAAGCCGGCGGTGGCGGCGCCGAGGCCGGCGGCCACGCTGGCGAGCACGTTGACGAGTGCGAGGAACCGCCGGCCCCGGCGTGCCAGCCGCAGCGTCTCGTACCCGAAGGTCGAGTACGTGGTCAGCGCGCCGCAGAAGCCGGTGCCGAGCAGCGCGCTGACGGCCGGGCCGACGGGCAGCCCCGCCAGGAGACCGAGCAGCAGCGACCCGGCCACGTTGACGGTCAGCGTGCCCCACGGGTAGACGCCGCCGAGCCGGGCCTGCACCGCCCGGTCGGTGAGGTAACGCAGGGGCGCGCCGACGGCCGCGCCGAGCGCGATCAGCAGCACGGTCACCGGCCGGCCCCGCGCTCCGGCCGGCCGTGGCGGGGGGCGTCGAGCAGCCGGCCGGTGACGGCGTCGCCGAGCCAGACCGCGACCAGCGCGCCGAGCAGGGTCGCGGCCAGGTAGCCCAGGGCCACCTCCGGCGCGCCGGCGTCGAGCGCCAGGCGGACGTCCACGGCGTACGTGGCGAAGGTGGTGTAGCCGCCGAGGACGCCCACGCCGAGGAACGGGCGCAGCAGCGGTCGGCGGCCACCGGAGCGCTCCAGCGCCGCCATCAGGACACCGATCAGCAGGCACCCGGTCAGGTTGACGGCGAAGGTCGCCCACGGGAAGCCCGTCGGGCCGTGCGGGACGGCGTGCTGGAGGCCGGCCCTGGCCAGGGCGCCGAGCGCGCCGCCGGCCGCGACGGAGCCGAGCACCCCGCCGGGACGGGCGGCCAGCTCGCCCCGGTCGGCGGGTACGCGCAGGTCGACGTCCGGGTCGACCCGCGGATCCGGTCCGGTCACCTCGCCCTCCCCGCCGGTGCCACGGGGCGGGACCTCGGCGCGCCCGCCAGCCTAGCGTCCGGCGTGGAGCCGTTCGAGCCGCTCGCCCGGCAGCCGGTGCAGCGCGCTGGCGGTGAGGACGGCGTCGTACTCGCGGTGGGGAACGCGGCGTGCCGGTCGGGCCGGTTCAGGTCGGCGGTGACGACGGTGATCCGGTCCCCGAGCAGGGCGCGGGCGTGGCGGGCCGCGCCACGCCGGTGCGCCGTTTTGTCGCGCCTGTCCCGGGGCACAGGCCACCTACCTGGGGATTCGTCGAAAGGGGAGCGCGATGTCCGACACGACGACCTCCGGCGCGCGGCCGGCCGGGGCACCGTCCCGGGGCGGGCGGTCACACCGCCGGGCACAGGGGCCGCCGTTCCGCAGGCCGAGGTGGCCCAGGGCGTACGCCTTCGCGCTGGTGACCGGGGCGCTGTTCCTGCTCTCCTGGATCGCGCAGTTCGTCTTCCAGGCCTCCGTGGCGAGCGACGAGGCGAGCCAGCACGGCCGGTCCTTCGCCTGGGCCGACTTCCTGCCGCAGTTCCTCGCCTCCACCTTCGAGAACTGGCAGTCCGAGTTCCTCCAGTTGATCTGGCAGGCGGCGGGGCTGGCCCTGTTCTACCACTGGGGTTCCTCCCAGTCCCGCGAGTCCGACGAGCGGATCGAGGCGAAGCTGGACGCGCTGCTGCGCGAGCGCGACCTGGACCCGCAGGACCCGTGACGGGTGCCGTCGGTGCGGTGCGGGCAGACGGCGTACGGTACCGGGACCGGCGGTCGAGGGGGCCGCCCCGAAACAGGCGTGGAGCGGTCGATGGGCGGGACGGGGCGGTCGTCGATCGACGGCGGGACGGCTGAGGGGGCCGGGCGCGACGCCGCGTACGCCATGTTCGCCGCCGACGTCGCCAGCCGGGGGCTCGGCATCGAGCTGGTGGAGGCCGCCGGCGGAGCGGCGGTGGCCCGGATGCGGGTGACCGGCGCGATGGTCAACGGCCACGCCATCGCCCACGGCGGGTTCGTGTTCCTGCTCGCCGACACCGCCTTCGCGCTGGCCTGCAACAGCCACGGCCCGGCCACCGTCGCCGCCAGCGGCGAGATCAGCTTCGTCCGTCCCGCCCACGAGGGTGACCTGCTGACGGCGCACGCCACCGAGCGCACCCGGTACGGCCGCAGCGGCATCTACGACGTCACCGTCACCCGGGACGACGGCGCGGTGGTGGCCGAGTTCCGGGGCCGCAGCCGGACCCTTCCCCCGACCGCCGGCTGAACCCGCCGCCGTCCGAACCGCGTCGTCCGGTGCCCCCACGAGGGGCTCCGCCGGGGCTAGCATCGGCGCGGTGCGAGTACTGGTGGTCTCCGCGCCGTTGATCGGGCACGTCGCTCCGCTGCTGCCGCTGGCCGCCGCACTGCGCGACGCCGGGCACGAGGTGCTCGTCGCCACCGCCGCCGACGGGCTGCGGGCGGTGCGCCCCGGGCTGCCGGCGCGCGACGTCGCGCCCGCGTTCGACTTCGGACGCATCGCCCGCCGCGTGCTGCTGCGCCACCCGCTGACCGCGCGGGCCGAACTGGCCGGCACCGCCGGCACCCGGGGCGCCGGGCTGCTCTTCGGCGCCGTCAACGACCAGCTCGCCGGCGGGGTGGTCGCCCTCGCCGGGCAGTGGAGACCCGACCTGGTGGTCCACGAGCCGTTCGCGGTGGCCGGCGCTCTCGCCGCCGCGACGCTCGGCGTGCCCGCCGTACGCCAGGAGAACGCCCTCTTCGACGGCCGCGAGCTGGCCCGGGCGACCCTGGCGCGGCTGGGCCCGGCGCTGCGCAGGCACGGCCTGACCGAGCTGCCGCCGCCGGCCGCCGCGATCGCCGTCGCCCCGCCCAGCGTGCTGCGTCAGGACGGCTGGCCGATGCGCTACGCCACCGAGGCGGGCGGCGAACTGCCGGACTGGCTGCGCGAGCCGGGGGAGCGGCCACGGGTGCTGGTCAGCCGCAGCACCGTCGCCGGCCCCGGCAGCGCTGGACCGATGCCGGCCGTCGTCGCCGTCGCCGACCGGGTCGACGCCGAGTTCGTGCTGGTCCGCCCGGAGGCGCGGCTGGCCCGCCGGGCGCTGCCCGGCAACGTGCGTACGGTCGACTGGATCCCGGTCCCCGCGGCCCTGCCGGCGAGCGCGGCACTGGTCCACCACGGCGGCGCGGGCAGCGTCCTGAGCGCGCTGATCGCCGGGGTGCCGCAGCTGGCCACCGTCGGGGCGGGCGACCGGCGGCACAACGCCGAGCTGGTGGCCGCGCGTGGGGCCGGCATCGCCGCCCGCACCCGCGACATCACCGCCGACACCCTGACCCGGCTCGTCACCGACACCGCGCTGCGCGACGCGGCGCGGCAGGTCAGCGCCGAGATCGCCGCCATGCCGGCGCCGGGCGAGCTGGTGCGGCGACTGGAATCGCTGGGCTGACCCGGCCTCGCGTCGGCGGCGGGTCAGCGCGGCGGCCCGGCCCCGTCGCATTCGTCAGACAGAATGTCCCGATGGGACACGTCGTGCTGTTTCATTCCGCCTACGGGCTGCGACCCGCCGTGTTGACGGCCGCCGACCGGCTGCGCGCCGCCGGCCACCACGTCGTCACCCCCGACCTCTACGGCGCGCCGGCCGTCGACACGATCGAGGCGGGCTTCGCCCTGCTCGGCGAGGTCGGCGAGGTGGCCGTGATGGGCCGGGCCAGGGCGGCGCTGCACGAGGCGCCGCCCGAGGCGGTGCTGGCGGGGTTCTCCATGGGGGCCGCGGTGGCCGGCGCGCTGCTGGCCGAGCGCCCCGCCGCCGCCGCGCTGTTGCTGTTGCACGGCGCCGGCGGTGCGCCGGAGGCGGTCCGTCCGGGCCTGCCGGTGCAGCTGCACATGGCCGACCCGGACGAATACCCCCCGGAGCCCGAGCTCGGCCGGTGGCAGCGGGCGATCACCGGCGCGGGCGCGGAGCTGAGCGTCCACCGCTATCCCGGCGTCGGTCACCTCTACACCGATCCCGACCTGCCCGACCACGACCCGGCGGCCGCCAGCCGGACGTGGGAGCGGGCGGTCGCCTTCCTCGACGGTCGCTGACGCGCCACCACGCCGCGCGGGCGGGGCGCCCGCGGTCAGCGGAGGCGGGCCAGGTCCTCGGGGGTGAGCCGGATCGCCCCGGCCGCCACGTTCTGCGCCAGGTGCGCCGGGTCGCCGGTGCCGGGGATGGCCAGCACGTGCGGCCCCTGGTGCAGCGTCCAGGCCAGGCGGATCTGGTGCGGGGTCGCGCCGTGCGCGCGCGCCACCGCCCGTACGGCCTCGTCGTGGTCGTCGCCCGCGCCCGCCTCCCGCCCGGCGCCCGCGATCGCGAAGAACGGCACGAAGGCGATCCCCCGCTCGCCGCAGACCCGCAGCAGCTCGTCGGCCCACCGGTTCACGTCGAGGGCGTACGCGTTCTGCACGCACACCACCGGCGCGATGTCCCGCACCTCGTCCAGGTGATCCACCCGCACGTTGGACAGGCCGAGATGCCGGATCAGCCCGGCGTCGCGCAGCTCGGCCAGGGCGGCGAAGCGCTCCGCCACCGAGTCCCGCCCGGGTCGCCGGACGATCCGCAGGTTCACCACGTCCAGGTGGTCCCGGCCCAGGCGGCGCAGGTTCTCCTCCACCTCCCGGCGCAGCTCCGCCGGGCCCAGTTCGCGGTGCCCGGTCGCCTCGTCGAAGGACGGCCCGACCTTGGTGGTGACGACCAGGTCGTCCGGGTACGGCGCGAGGGCCTCGCGGATCAGGTCGGTCGCGTACCGGGGCGAGCCGGTGCCGACGCCGAGCGGCCCGCCCGGCGAGACGTAGAAGGCGGCGGTGTCGATGTGGTTGACGCCCAGCTCGACGGCCCGGCGCAGGACGCGGACGGCGCGCGCCCGGTCCGGGTCGACGGTGAGCCGCATGGAGCCGAACCCCATCCGGTGCACGGTCCGGTCGCCGAGCGTCCAGGTACCGGCGGCGGAGGCGGTGATCTCTTCGACAGGCATCGGGCGAACCTAGCCAGCCGACCCCGAGGCGCGCACTCGGTCGGTCGCCCGATACCGCCCGGATCGAATTCCCGTTAGTTTGGATCGTGGGGGAGATCCCCTGGCCGCCCCCTCCCCGCGTCCAACACACCGCCCGCTCACGCCGCGACCGGCCTGCCGCGCGGCAGGACCCACCTCGGCCGCTGCCCGCGCCCCTGCCGCCGCGCCGAACCGCCCGCCCCGAGGGCTGCCGTCGCAGCGGGGCCGGCCGGGTGCTCGGCGAGGTCGTCGGCCGTGCCGGCGGTGGACTTGCCGGTCTTCAGGTCGATGGCGACGCGGTCGCGCGCGGTCGACGGGGCGGGGCCGGCCGAGGGGCGGCGATCGCGGGCCGCGATCCAGCCGTGCAGCTCCACCACCCGGCCGCCCCCGACACGTTCCGCGGGGACGGCGACCAGCGGACCGGGCGCGGAACGCGCCCCCGGCAGCACCGCGATCCGGGGCACGTCGGCGA
>NZ_WAAS01000297.1:0-7452 GCF_008806585.1 Micromonospora sp. AMSO12t | reverse complement strand
CGACCGTCCGGCCCCGCCCGTCACCGGCGAGTTCCGCGACGCCCTCCCGGATCGCGAACCGCTCGCCGTCCGACGACGTCCAGACCGCCGCCCCGTCGACCCGCGCCCCCGCGATCAGCCACCCGGCCGGGCCCGCCGCCAGCCGCGCCACGCTCACCGCGCGCGGGCCGGCGTACAGCTCGAAGGGCGCCGACGCCTCCCGGAGCTGCCCGCCCGGCGACTGCGACCAGGTGCCCGTGCGCGGGTTGCCGTGCGCGCCGCCGTTCTTCGCCCCGAGCGCCGCCAGCCGGCCGTCGCGGCACGCGGCCGCGTAGAGCACGTGCTGACGGCCGTAGTGGCTCGACGGCGACATCGGCAGCGCCGTCCACGACACGCCGTCGGTGCTGCGCCAGGCCGCCGGCCGGGTCTCCCCCGCCGCGTCGGCCAGCCCGCCGACCACGTACCACGTGCCGGCGCAGGCCACGGCGTCGCGCAGCAGCGGCCGACCGGGGGCGCCCGGCGGCGCCGGCAGGGTCAGCGGCTGCCACTGCGGGCGCAGCGGCTCGTCGGCGGGCTCCGCCGGGGCCCGGTCGCAGCCGGCCGGCAGCAGCGCGAGGACACCGAGCACCGCCACCAGCCGCCGGGTCCGCATGGATCAGATGCTATCGATCAACCGGCCCCGCGAGGAGCCCCCGGAGCGCTCCCCGGCGTGTCGCGTCGCCCCGGCGGCACCTCAGGACGCGGGCTGGGCGACCTCGCCGCCGGCGGTCTCGGCGAGGATCCGCTCGGCGACCTCCTTCATGGTCATCCGGTGGTCCATCGCCGTGCGCTGGATCCACTTGAACGCCTGCGGCTCGGTCATCCCGTACGTCGTCATCAGCGCGCCCTTGGCGCGCTCGACCGTCTTGCGGATCTCCAGCCGGTCGGTCAGCCCCGCGACCTCCGCCTCCAGGGCGGCGATCTCCGAGTAGCGCGACAGCGCGATCTCCACCGCCGGCACCAGGTCGCTCTTCTGGAAGGGCTTCACGAGGTACGCCATCGCGCCGGCCGCCCGCGCCCGCTCCACCAGGTCACGCTGGCTGAACGCGGTCAGGATGATCACCGGGGCGATCCGGGCGCCCGCGATCCGCTCGGCGGCGGCCAGCCCGTCCATGATCGGCATCTTGATGTCGAGGATGACCAGATCCGGCTTGAGCTCCTCGGCGAGCCGGACGGCCGTCTCGCCGTCACCGGCCTCCCCGACGACCTCGTAGCCCTCCTCGACGAGCATCTCGGCCAGGTCCAGCCGGATCAGCGCCTCGTCCTCGGCGATCAGAACGCGCCTGCGCTCGACGTCCGTCTGCATCTCGGCCACGAGCCACTCCCACCAGTCTGTGCTCGACACCCGCGATGCCGGGTGTCGCCGCCCTTAGCGTAGTGGGTAACCTATGTGGCGCCGCCACAGCGTTGGGCGACGACGTCCCCGTATTCCAATGGCAGAGAAGCGGAGCTCAAACCTCCGACAGTGTGGGTTCGAATCCCACCGGGGACACCGGAACTGTCGTACGGGCGTACGAGACTCGTCCTGTGCACGCACCGGAGATACGCGCCCGAGCCCTCAGAGTCCACCTGGGCGGCGCAACCATCGCCGAGGCTGCCCGGGCCGTCGGTCTTTCCTACCGGACTGTCTGGGAGTGGTGCCGCGAGCGGCCGCAACCGCTGGTTCGAAGCACGGCAGAGCGCTGTTTCCGCTGCCGTCGCGACGACGGATATCCGACAAACCCATCGGCATACAGCTACCTGCTGGGCCTCTACCTGGGTGACGGGCACCTGGTCACTAGCTCGCGGGTGCCGGTCTTGAGGATTTCCTGCGGCGACGCGTGGCCCGGGTTGATCGACGCCTGCGACTCCGCTATGCGGGCGGTGCTGGCCAACAAGGTCCAGCGGGTTCCACAACAGGGCTGCGTGAGCGTGCAGAGTTACGGCAAGCACTGGCCGTGCCTGTTCCCGCAGCACGGTCCCGGCAAGAAGCACGAGCGTCAGATCACCCTCGCCGACTGGCAGAAGAGGATCGTCACCGCCCATCCCGGGCCTTTCCTGCGGGGTTTGTTCCACTCCGACGGCTGCCGGTTCAGCAACCGGGTGACGACGCGCGGCAGGAGCTACGTCTACCCGCGCTACATGTTCGTCAACGAGTCGGCCGACATCATGGGGCTCTGCCAGTGGGCACTGGACCTGCTCGGCATCGCCTGGCGGATGAACCGCCGCAACTCCCTCTCCGTGGCGCGCCGGGACGCCGTCGCCGCCCTCGATCGCCACGTCGGCCCGAAGTCCTGACCGTGCCGCCCGGTCGGCTCCCACGGGTGGAACGCCACGGGTGTCACCTGGGCCCGTTGGCACCCGTGGCGTTCCACTCCCGTGCGCCACGACGCCCGCGGCGGGGCGACTCGCGGCAACGGGGCGACCGACTCCCGGCAGTGAGGGCGGGCGACGGCGTTGGTCCGGCCAGCCGAATTCAGCGAGGGCCGGCCGACGACGTCGGTTCGGTCAGCCGAGTACAGCGGAGGCCGGCCGACGGCGTCGGTCTGGTCAGCCGAATTCAGCGAGGGCGGGCGACGACGTCGGTTCGGGTCAGCCGAGTTCGGCGAGGGCCTGGGCCAGGTCGGCGCGCAGGTCCTCCGCGTCCTCCAGGCCCACCGAGACGCGCAGCAGGCCCCCGCACGGCTTGGCCTCCCCCTCGACGGGGCGGTGGGTCAGCGAGGCCGGGTGCTGGATGAGGGTGTCGACGCCGCCCAGCGAGACCGCGTGGGTGATCAGCCGGCAGGCGTTCGCGACGGCGGCCGCGGCGGGGGCGCCGCCGCGTACCTCGAAGGCGAGGAGGCTGCCGGGGCCGCTCATCTGCCGTCCGACGAGCCCGGCGGGGTCGTGCAGCGACGGGTGGTGCACCTGCGCGACGGCGGGGTGGGCGGCGAGCCAGGCGGCGAGCTTCTCGGCGCCGGCCTGCTGGGCACGCACCCGCACCGGCAGGGTCTGCAGGCCGCGGTGCAGCAGGTACGCGCCGAGGGGGTGCAGGATCGCGCCGGTGAGCGCGCGGACCTGGCGCAGCCGGGCGGCCCAGTCGGCGTCGCAGGCGACCACGCCGGCGAGGACGTCGCCGTGCCCGCCGATGCTCTTGGTGGCGCTGTGCAGCACGAGCGCGGCACCGTGCCGGGTGGGTTGCTGGAGCACGGGGGTGGCGACGGTGTTGTCGACGAGCAGCGGCACGTCGCCGGCGGCGCGGGCGAGGGCGGCGATGTCGACCAGGTCGAGGGTGGGGTTGGCCGGGGTCTCGGCGATCACCAGGGCGGTGTCGGGGCGGACGGCGGCGGCGACCTCGTCGGGGCGGGCCCAGGTGACGGTGGTGCCGAGCAGGCCGGTGGCGAGCACGTGGTCGGTGCCGCCGTAGAGGGGGCGGACGGCGACGAGGTGCCGCCTGCCGTCCCGGGTGGCGGCGAGCAGGGTGGCGGTGAGGGCGGCCATGCCGCTGGCGAAGGCGACGGCGTCGGTGGTGTCCTCGAGGTCGGCGAGGGCGGTCTCGAAGCGGGCCACGGTGGGGTTCCACAGGCGCTGGTAGACGGCGCTGCCGCCGGCGGGGAGGGTGCCTCCGGTGGCGAGGGCCTCGTAGGCGTCGCCGCCGGCGTCGACGGACGGCAGCGGGTTGGTGGTGGAGAAGTCGATCGGCGGCACGTGGACGCCGAGTGCGGCGAGGTCGTCGCGGCCGGCGTGCACGGCTCTGGTGTCCACGGTCGTCATGCTGGAAGGATCGAACATAGCGCCAACGGGCGGCAATAGTTCCGAACATGATTCGGTAATTGCCCTTGGAGGCGCGGGCTGGTTCGATGGATGATGCCTCCATGCCCCTTGCTACGAATGATGTGCGGCGGTTCGCCGACCTGGACGACACCGACCGGGCGATCCTGTCGGAGCTGGCCGCCGACGGCCGCCTGCCGAACAACGCCCTCGCCGAGCGGGTCGGGGTGGCCCCCTCGACGTGCCTGACCCGCACCCGCGCCCTGCGGGAGCGCGGGGCGATCCGCGGGTTCCACGCGGAGGTCGATCCGGCGGCGGTGGGGCTGCCGTTGCAGGCGCTGGTGTCGGTACGGCTGACCGCGCACGAGCGGGCGGCGGTGGACGCGTTCCGGGCCCGGTCGGTGCGGCTGCCGGGGGTGGTGGCCGTGTTCCACGTGGCGGGCGCGGAGGACTACGTGCTGCACGTGCGGGCGGCCTCGGCGGACGCCCTGCGGGACTTCGTGCTGGACCACCTGGCCGTGGACCCGGCGGTGCAGCACACCCAGACGAGCCTGATCTTCGAGCAGGCCCGCGGCATGGGCTGAGCGCGCTGCGGGCCCGCGACGGGCGCGTGAGCCGGATCGCCCCGGGGAACAAACCCGAGGTGGGACGGGTTGGCCACCCTTGTGATCAACGTACCGCTGTCTGTTCTTGATCTTGCCCCGGTCGCGGCCGGCGCCACTGCCGGCGCGGCGCTGCGGCATACCACCGAGCTGGCCCGGCGCACGGAGGAACTCGGGTACCGCCGGTTCTGGGTGGCCGAGCACCACAACATGCCGGCGATCGCGAGTTCCGCGCCGGCGGTGCTGCTCGCGCACCTGGCGGCGCACACGTCGACGATCCGGCTCGGCTCCGGCGGGGTGATGCTGCCCAACCACGCGCCGCTGGTGGTGGCCGAGCAGTTCGGCACCCTCGAAGCGCTGCACCCGGGCCGCATCGATTTGGGCATCGGCCGTGCCCCCGGCACCGACCAGGTGACCGCGCTGGCGCTGCGCCGGACGATGGAGGGGCTGTCGGCGGAGGGCTTCCCCCGGGAGCTGTCGGACCTGATGAACTACTTCAGCGGGGAGCGGCCGGGACCGATCACCGCCACCCCGGGCCTCGGCGAGCAGCCGGCGGTCTGGCTGCTCGGCTCCAGCGGGTTCAGCGCCCAGCTGGCCGGGCTGCTGGGCCTGCCGTTCTCCTTCGCGCACCACTTCAGCGCGCAGAACACGGTGCCCGCGCTGGCGCTGTACCGGCAGCACTTCCGGCCGTCGAAGTGGCTGGAGAAGCCGTACGCGATGGTGGCTGTCAACGCGGTCTGCGCGGACACCGACGAGCGGGCGGAGTGGCTGGCGGGGCCGGCGGCGCTGTCGTTCCTGCGGCTGCGTTCGGGGCGGCCCGAGCCGCTGTCGACGCCGGACGAGGCGGCGGCGTACCCGTACACGGAGGCCGAGCGCGAGTTCGTGCGGCAGCGCCGCGACGGGCAGGCGACGGGCTCCCCCGAGACGGTACGGCGGCAGCTCGGGGAGCTGCTGGCGCGCACCGGCGCGGACGAGCTGATGCTGACCACGCTGGTGTACGACGTGGCCGACCGGGTGCGCTCGTACGAGCTGATCGCCGAGCACGTGGCCGGTGGCCTGCGCCGCGAGGGCTGAAACACGATCTTCACGTCGGCGTCACCGGGGCGACGCGTGGCCCGCCTAGTTTTGACCTCGGTGGTGGTACGGCATTCCCGGTCGGGACGGGTCGGGGATGCCGCGGTGTGGGGCACCGGGCCGGAGCTGTGCGGATTCCGCGGCTGCGGCCCGGTGCCTTTTCCGTTCTGCGACCGGCCGATTGTGCGCCCCGGGGGCGCCGCCGCCGACCGGTCGTCGGGTCACCGCAGGTAGACGTTGGGCGTGGGCGGGGCGGCCATGCCGTCGCCGAGGAAGAAGCCCGGGTGCGGGGGCTGGTTGTAGGCGGTGTTCTGCCAGGCGACCGCCACCCGGTACTGCGGGTCGTGCATGAGCGTGTGGATCCGGGTGTTGGTGGGCGTGGGCGTGCTGTAGATGCGCAGGGCCCGGCTGTCGGTGGTGCGCCAGACGACCTCCTCCCGCCAGTCACCGAACAGGTCGGCGGAGAGCGCCGGGGTGGACTTGGTGCCGTTGTTCGCCGCCACGCCGCTGGCGGTCAGCAGGCGGGTGTCGCCACCGGTGCCGTACTTGTCGATCCGGGTGCCGTCGAGCAGTTCCCGGACGGGGTCGCCGTCCCACCAGGCGAGGAAGTTCGCCGAGGACGGCCGGCGCCCGACGACGGCCCCGGTGGCGCTGTAGAGGTCGCCCATGTGGGTGCCGGCGCCCCAGAACTCGGCGCCGGGGCTGCCGGCGTGGATGTCGGCGGCGACGCCCCGGCCGGGGCCCTCGACTCCCCCGTTGTTCGGCCGCTGCCAGAAGACCTGACCGGTACGGGCGTCGTGCAGGTCGGCCGCCGGCTGGTTGCCGGACTCGTGGATGGTGAAGACCTCCAGGCCGGCGCGGGCGGGCAGGAGGTCGCCGACGTGCAGGGCGTCGCCGTGGCCGAAGCCGGTGGCGTACATCAGGCGGCCGTCGTCGTTGATGGTGGCCGACCCGTACACGATCTCCTGGCGCCCGTCGGCGTCGACGTCGGCGACGGAGAGGTTGTGGTTGCCCTGGCCGTAGGCGGCGCCGTTGCCCGAGGCGTTGGAGTCGAAGGTCCACCGCTTGCGCAGGGTGCCGTCGCGGAAGTCCCAGGCCGCCACGACCGCCCGGGTGTAGTAGCCGCGGGCCATCACCAGCGAGGGGCGCTGCCCGTCGAGGTAGGCGGTGGCGGCGAGGAAGCGGTCGACCCGGTTGCCGTAGTTGTCGCCCCAGGAGGAGACGGTGCCCCGCGGCGGGTCGTAGTTGACGGTGGAGAGGACGGCGCCGGTGCGGCCGTCGAACATGGTCAGGTACTCGGGGCCGGCGAGGACGTACCCGCTGGAGTTGCGGTGGTCGGCGGTGGCGGAGCCGATCACCTGGCCGGTGCCGGAGCGGGTGCCGTCGGCGGTCTTCATGGCCACCTCGGCGCGACCGTCGCCGTCGTAGTCGTACACCTGGAACTGGGTGTAGTGGGCCCCGGCGCGGATGTTGCGGCCCAGGTCGACGCGCCACAGCCGGGTGCCGGTGAGGGTGTACGCGTCGACGTACACGTTGCCGGTGTAGCCGGACTGGGAGTTGTCCTTGGCGTTGGACGGCTCCCACTTGACCACGAACTCGTAGTCCCCGTCGCCGTCGAGGTCGCCGACGGAGGCGTCGCCGGCGGAGTACGTGTAGCTCTCGCCGCTCGGCGTGCTCGCGCCCGCCGGCACCTGCAACGGCACGTCGAGGTAGCCGGCGGGGAACCGGAGCGCGGCCGCGGAGGCGGCCTGTTCGGTGCCGCCGACCACGGCGCGCACGGTGTAGGTCGCGTCGGCCGCCGCGCCGCTGTCGAGGTAGTTGGTCGCCCCGGTGATCGGGCTGCCGTTGACCCTGGTCGCGCCGCGGTAGAGGTTGAAGGCGACCCCGGTCGTCTCGGTGCCGAGCAGCCGCCAGGAGACCAGGTTGCCGCTGCCGGAGCGGACGCTGACCAGTCCCCGGTCGAGGTCCTCCATCTGCACCGCCCCGACCGGCGGCGGGGTGGTCGGGGCGGTGCAGATGGAGGACCTCG
>NZ_WAAS01000296.1:0-7474 GCF_008806585.1 Micromonospora sp. AMSO12t | reverse complement strand
CGCCCCCCTCCGACGAGCCCGTCGAGGAGACGCCCGAGGAGAGCACCGAGGCGACCCCGGGCGCGGCGGCCAACGCCAGCAACGAGGACTCCGGCGGCATGGGCTCCTGGCTGATCATCCTGCTCGGCGGCCTGCTCGTCGCCGCCGGTGTCGGCACCATCGTGCTGCTCCTGATGCGGCGCAAGGACAACGGCGACGAAGCCGACGACGACGCCCCGGCGGGCGCCGCGGCCGGCGCGGTCCCGGCGGCTCGCGGGGCGTTCCGCGGCGCCGACGACCAGACCCGGGTGGTCAACCGGGTCGGCACCACGCCGGATCCGACGATGGTGGGCGGCGCCGCGCTCAGCGACGCCCCGACGATGATGCACCGCCCCGTGGTCGACGACGTGCCGCCGGACCCGTACGGCGCTCCCCCGCAGCCCTACGGCGCGGCGGGCAACCAGCAGGGCTGGGGCGGCAGCGGCTACGGCGACGAGCCGGCCGGCGCGGGTGGTTACGGCGGTGCCGGCTACGGCAACGCACCCGCTTCCGGCGGCGGCTACGGCAGCGGCGGCTACGGCAACGCGCCCTCGTCGGGGAGCGGCTACGGCAACGCACCCGCCTCGGGCGGCGGCTACGGCAGCAACGACTACGGCGCTCCGGCAGGTGCGGCCGGCACGGCGGGTGCCGCGGGCTACCCGCCGGCGGGCGGCGGCCGGGGCCACGGCGAGCGGTACGACGAGCCGACCGGCCGCTACACCGGCGACGCCACCCAGTACCCGGCCCCGGCCGACCCGTACGCCACCGGCGTCTACCAGCCGGAGCAGGGTCAGGGCTACGGCCAGTCCGACCCGGGCGCGTACGGCCGGGCCGGCGAGCAGACCGGCGGTTACGACCAACCGGGCGGCGGCTACGAGCGGGGCGGCTACGGCCAGCCCGGTGGCTACGGTCAGGAGCCCCCGGCGCCACGCGGCGGCTACGGCCAGCCGGGCGGCTACGACCAGCCCACCTCGTACGACAACCAGGGCGGCTACGGCCAGGGTGGCTACGGTCAGGAGCCCCCGCAGCAGCGTGGCGGCTACGAGGACCGCGACGGCTACGGCCAGGGTGGCTACGGCCAGCCGGGCGGCTACGACGACCCGCAGACCGGTCGCGGTCGCCCGGACGGCCCACCGCAGCAGGACCGGGGTGGCCGCCGGCTGGACTGGCTGGACGACTGACCCGCTCGGGGGGCCGGCCCCCGACGACAGCACCACGGCGAGGGCCGTCCGGATTTCCGGGCGGCCCTCGCGCCGTTCCGGCCCGCCCCGACCGGGTCGGACGCGCGGTCGCGGGGAGGTCAGGCGGCGGAGAAGACGCCCTGCCGCAGCACCGGGACCACGTCCGAGACGCCGACCCGGACGGCGACCTCCACGTCCCCGGCGAAGCCACCCTCGATGAGCTCCCGGCCGGACACGCTGCCGCAGACCGCGGCGGGCACGTCGGGGGTGCTGGCGAGCGCGGCCAGGGCCACGGCCGCCTCCACGGAGAGGCCGCCGGGCACACCCGACAGGGCGTCCAGCACGCAGGCCGCCCCGAGCTGGTCCTCCACGCAGGGGCGCAGGGAGCCGTCCGGCCAGCGCTCGCCCGAGGCGATCACGCCGATCGGCGCGTCCGTCGAGCCGTACCCCTGCTGGTCGAGCCAACGGCCGACGGCTTGCGCGTTGCGCAGGCAGGCCGCGACCACCGGCAGCCCGGTGGCGCTGGCCGCCGCGCTGATCGCCGACCCGTTCGGCGACGGCAGCACCAGGTCGGCGACGACCGGTGCGGTGGTCAGCGCCGCCGACGAGAGCGACCACGGATGTTCCGGGGTCGTCTGCCGGCGGCCCACCGCCGCGACCGCGCCGACCCGCCGCGCGTAGTCGGCGGCCTGCTCGCCCCACGGGAACGGGTGCACCCGCATGCCGCGCCCGACCGCGACGTCCACGGCGGTGGTGAACGACAGCACGTCCACCACCACCAGCACCGCGCACACCCGGCCCAGCTCGGCCGCCCCCGTCAACCCCCAGTCGAAGCGGGCGCCTGAACCGGGTTGGACGTGGACGGCCGCGGCCACCGCCTCAGCGCCGACCAGGCTCGGTGTCGCCGGGCTCGGGAGCCGACGCCCCGCCGGCCTCGGCCGGCCGGTCTGCGGCCTCGGCCGCCGGCTGCTCCGGGCCGGGCGCGACGGCCTCCGCCGGGGCTGCCGCCTCGGCCGGGGCCACCGGCTCGACGGCGCCGGTCGACGGGACCGGCCCGGCCGACGCGATCGGCTCGCTCACGACGGCCGACGGGTCCACCGGCTCCACGCCGGCCGATTCGGCGACGGGCAGCGGCACGGCCTCGACGGCACCCGCCACACCGGTGGCCGGCGCGGGCACCTCGACGACCCCCGCGCCCCCGAAGAGGCGCGGCAGCGTCTCGCCGTGCGCGGCCCGCAGCTCGTCCAGGCCGATGCGGAACTGGCCGTGCACCTCCAGCGCGCCGCCGGTCGGGTCGGTGACGCCGATCAGCTCGAACGGCACGCCGCGCTCGGCGCAGAGGGCGGTGAACGCCTTCTCGTGGCCGCGCGGCACCGACACCAGGGCCCGGCCGGCGGACTCGCTGAACAGGTAGACGAACGGCATCGAGCCGCCGTCGAACCGCTCCGGCACCGCGATCCGGGCGCCGACGCCGCGCCGCAGGCAGGACTCCACCAGGCTCTGCGCGAGGCCGCCGTCGGAGAGGTCGTGCGCGGCGCTCAGGTGCCCGACCCGCGCGGCCTCCGCCAGCAGGTCGGCCAGGAGCCGCTCGCGGGCCAGGTCGACCTGCGGGGGTACGCCGCCGAGGTGCTCGTGGGTGACCCAGGCCCACTCCGAGCCGGAGAGCTCCACGTGCGTCTCGCCGAGCAGGAAGATCTGGTCGTGGTCGCCGCTCGGCCGGGGCACGAAGCCCATCGGCACCCGGTCGGCCACGTCGTCGAGCACGCCGAGCACGCCGACCACCGGGGTCGGGTGGATCGGCGCCGCGCCCGTCTGGTTGTAGAAGCTGACGTTGCCGCCGGTGACCGGGATGCCCAGCTCGGCGCAGCCGTCGGCCAGGCCGCGGACGGCCTCGGCGAACTGCCACATCACGCCCGGGTCCTCCGGCGAGCCGAAGTTGAGGCAGTTGGTGACGGCGATCGGCTTCGCGCCGGTGACGGCCACGTTCCGGTACGCCTCCGCCAGGGCGAGCTTCGTGCCGTGGTACGGGTCGAGCCGCGCGTACCGGCCGTTGCCGTCCACCGACAGCGCCACGCCCAGCCCGGTCCGCTCGTCGATCCGGATCACGCCGGAGTCCTCCGGCTGGGCGAGCACGGTGTTGCCCAGCACGTAGCGGTCGTACTGCTCGGTGACCCAGGTCTTGTCGGCCAGGTTGGGCGACGCGATCATGCGCAGCACGGTCTCGCGCAGCGCCTCCGGGTCGGCCGGCCGGGGCAGCGTCTCCGCGCGGTCGGCCTGGAGCAGGATCAGGTCGGCCGGCTCGCGCATCGGGCGGGCGTAGACGGGACCGTCGTCGACCAGCGAGCCCGGCGGCACGTCCACCACGAGCTGGTCGTGCCAGGTGATCAGCAGCCGGCCCGGCTGGCCGTCCGGCGCCGGCGGGGTGACCTCGCCGATGGCGGTGGCCCAGACGCCCCACTTCTCGGCGGTCTTGAGCACCGCTTCGAGCTTCTCCGGCTCGACGACCAGCAGCATCCGCTCCTGGGACTCGCTGGCCAGGATCTCGTGCGGCTCCATCGAGGCCTCGCGCAGCGGCACGCGCTCCAGCCAGACCCGCATGCCGGTGCCGGCCGCCGCGGCGGTCTCGGTCAGCGCGCAGGTGAGGCCGGCGCCGCCGAGGTCCTGGATGCCGACGACCAGCCGGGCGTCGTAGAGCTCCAGGCACGCCTCGATGAGCAGCTTCTCCATGAACGGGTCGCCGACCTGCACCGACGGGCGGCGCTTCTCGCTGCCCTCATCGAAGGTGGCGCTGGCCAGCACCGACACGCCGCCGATGCCGTCCCGGCCGGTCCTGGCGCCCATCAGCACGACGACGTTGCCCGGGCCGGCGGCGGCCTTGTTCTGGAGCCGGTCGACCGGCAGCACGCCGAGGCAGAGCGCGTTGACCAGCGGGTTGCCCTGGTAGCAGGGGTCGAAGACGACCTCGCCGCCGATGTTCGGCAGGCCCAGGCAGTTGCCGTAGCCGCCGACGCCGGCGACCACGCCGGGCAGCACCCGGGCGGTGTCGGGGTGGTCGGCGGCGCCGAAGCGCAGCGGGTCCATCACCGCGACCGGGCGGGCGCCCATGGCGAGGATGTCCCGCACGATGCCGCCGACGCCGGTGGCCGCGCCCTGGTAGGGCTCGACGAAGCTCGGGTGGTTGTGCGACTCGACCTTGAAGGTCACCGCCAGCTCGTCGGAGACCTGCACGACGCCGGCGTTCTCACCGATGCCGGCGAGCAGCCGGTCGCTCGGCGGGGCCTTCTCGCCGAACTGCCGCAGGTGCACCTTGCTCGACTTGTAGGAGCAGTGCTCGCTCCACATGATCGAGTACATCGCCAGCTCGGCCTGGGTGGGCCGCCGGTCGAGGATGTGCCGGATCCGCTCGTACTCGTCGTCGCGGAGCCCCAGCTCGGCGTACGGCTGGAGTTCACCGGGGGTGTCCCCGGCGCGCGGCACGGTGTCCAGTCCGTCGGCCCAGTCGGCGGTCGCCGGCCCGGGACGCCCGGCCGGCGGCACGACGCCGGCCGGACGCGGCTCCACCGGCTGCGCCGGGGCGGCCGGGAAGGCCTCCGGGTTATCCCGTACCTCGTCCGGATGGGTGGTCATGACCTCTCCTCGCTGCGCTCGCGTCCGCCCGACGGGCGGGTGAGCCGACCGTTGATGCCGCGCACGGTCACGCCGGCGTCCCCACCAGGTGCTTGAGCACCGAGGTGAAGAAGCCGAGACCGTCCAGGGAGGGGCCCGTGAGCGCCTCCACCGCGTGCTCGGGATGCGGCATGATGCCGACCACGTTGCCGGCGGGGTTCGTGATCGCGGCGATGTCGCGCTGCGACCCGTTGGGGTTGCCGCCGACGTAGCGGGCGACCACCCGGCCCTCGGCTTCGAGCTGGTCCAGCGTCGCGGTGTCGGCGACGTAGCAGCCCTCGCCGTTCTTGACCGGGATCAGCACCTCCTGGCCGGGCTGGAACGCGTTCGTCCACGCGGTGCCGGCCGACTCGATGCGCAGGACCTGGTCGCGGTTGCGGAAGTGCAGGTGCTGGTTGCGGGTGAGCGCGCCGGGCAGCAGGTGGGCCTCGCAGAGGATCTGGAAGCCGTTGCAGATGCCGAGCACGGGCAGGCCGCCCCGGGCCGCATCCACGATCGTCCCCATCACCGGGGCGAACCGGGCGATGGCGCCGCAGCGCAGGTAGTCGCCGTAGGAGAAGCCGCCGGGCAGGACGACGGCGTCCACCCCGTGCAGCTGCGGGTCACCGTGCCAGAGGCGGACCGGTTCGGCGCCCGCGATCCGGACGGCCCGGGCCGCGTCCCCGTCGTCGAGCGAGCCGGGGAAGGTGACCACACCCACCCGGGCGGTCACGAGCGTGCGTCCACGGTCTCGTCGGCCTCGGCCACGCGGACCGTGAAGTCCTCGATGACCGGGTTGGCGAGCAGCTTGTCGGCGATCTCCCGGGCCCGGTCCAGGTCCGGTTCACCGGTGAATTCGATCTCGATCCGCCTGCCGATCCGAACCGAGGCGACGTCGCTGACGCCGAGCCGGGGCAGCGCGTTTGCGACGGCCTGGCCCTGGGGATCGAGGATCTCGGGCTTGAGCATGACGTCGACGACGACGCGAGGCACTGGGCACTCCTGACTGTGTACGCAGTTGGGTGCCGACCCACAACGGGCGAGCGCAGCCAGCCTACCTGGCAGATACCGCCCCGGACGCACCGGCCGGACGCAGTTCAGGCGGTGATCGACATTCCCGGCGCGGGGCCCGGGGACCGATGCGGGTTCGTTGCGATCCCGATGCCCATCCGTTGCCGACCGACCCGTTTCGCCCCGCTCCGCCGGATCGCCGGGGCACCGCCCGCCGCCCGGCCCGCCATACCGTCTCATCCATCATTTCCGATGGATCTCTTGTGAACGACATCTCAGGGGCCCTACCGTACATCGTCGTACGTCGATCGATCGTCGGGCCACCCCGCCCGCCGGCCGACAGCTCGACCCGGTGAACCCGGGCCCCGTCCCCGAAGGAGCCCCCATGCGCATCCGATCCATGGTCGCGGTGCTGGCCACCGCAGCGGCCGGCCTGCTCGGCGCCAGCTCCGGCGCCCTCGCCGCCCCGGCCGGCCCGCAGCCGATCATCGGCGGCAGCACCGTCTCGTCGGCCCCGTGGGCCGCCGCCGTGCTCAGCAACGGCTCGTTCACCTGCTCCGGCACGATCATCGCGCCGCAGTGGGTGCTCACCGCGCGGCACTGCGTGAACGGCACGATGTCCGTCCGGGTCGGCAGCGTCAACCGCACCTCCGGCGGCCAGACCCGCACCGTCAGCGCCAGCTACAGCCGGTACGACCTGGCCCTGCTGCGCCTGTCCAGCTCGGTGAGCACCTCGTACGTCACGCTCGCCAACAGCAACCCGCCGCTCAACTCGACCAACTCGATCTACGGCTGGGGCATGACCTGCTACAGCGGCTGCTCGGCCTCGACCCAGCTGAAGACCGCGTCGGTCCGGGTGACCAGCAACAGCGTCACCGACGCGTACGGCGGGCAGGCGATCCGGAGCACCCGGGTCAACGGCAACGCCTGGCGGGGCGACTCGGGCGGCCCGCAGTTCTACAACGGCGCGCAGGTCGGCGTCGCCTCCACCGCCGACGGCCAGAGCATCCAGAACTACGGCAGCGTCGCGTACAACCGGGCCTGGATCACCCAGACTGCCGGTGTCTGACGGTTAGCGCCGCGCCAGGCGCGGATGGTCGGCAGCGCGCCGGCCGTCCGCGCCGCGCCGTTTTGCAGCATCCGATCAGGTGAACACGGCTCACGATCGGGTGCGCGCAACCCTGAGACCATCGGAAACGTGCTGGTCGTGACGACGGAGCAACTACCCGGGTACGAAATCCGCCAGATCCTCGGCGAAGTGGTGTCATCGATGGCCAGGACGCGGAACCCGTACCGCGAGGGGGTCAAGAACCTGCGCGGTGGCGCGTACGACCCGATGGCCCCGGACAACCTCACCCGGTGGCGTACGGACTCGGTGGCCCGGCTCGGCGAGGAGGCCCGCCGCATCGGCGCGAACGCCGTGGTGGGGATGCGCTTCGACAGCCGCGACTGCGGCGAGATGTGGATGGAGATCTGCGCGTACGGCACGGCCGTGGTCGTGGCGCCCAAGATGCCCGACGTCATGCCGCCCGACCAGCCGCTGGTCGCCGCGGAGACCGCGCACGACCCCGCCTTCGCCGAGTCCCCGGGTGGCATCGCCGAACCGGCGAGCGCCCCCA
>NZ_WAAS01000295.1:0-7475 GCF_008806585.1 Micromonospora sp. AMSO12t | reverse complement strand
CCACCCGAACGACGGAACGGCCGTCGACCGCTGCCCGCGGTCGGCGGCCGTTCCGTTCTGCCTGCCAGCGGGCAGGAACCAGTCGGGCCAAAGCCGCAAATAGGCTGCCTTCCAAGATCCTGTCAAATTCTGTCGCCCGAAAGTCTCGTCTTTTCAGCAAGGGATCGATACCTTGCTGGGGCAAGTTCGCTTGGCTACAGTGACCCCACTCACACCTGGCCCCGGCGCAGCTACCCGGGGTCAGGTCGCTTGGCAGATGCAGATCAGTGCCGGCGCATCGGCGCGGTGACGACCACCGGGCATCAGCGCAGGTCATGGAGACACCGTTCCCGAAGGGATGGACAGATGTCCGTACCGCAGTACCGGAAGACTGCGGCGTTGGCGCTCGTGGCCGGCCTGGGGCTCAGCCTTGCGGCCTGTTCGACGAAGAGCGACGACGCGACAGGCAGCGCAGGCGGCAAGGTCACGGTCACCGTCGACTGCCAGCCGGTCGGCTCCCAGAAAGAGCTGTTGAAGAACTGGAACGACGACGTCGCCGAATTCCAGCGGCAGAACCCCGACATCGTCATCAAGAGCGTGAGCGTCGGCGAGCAGTGCAACAACCCGCCGGACTTCACCGCCCGCCTGGCCGGTGGCACCGTGACCGACCTGTTCTACGGGTACATGACCGATCTCCAGCAGGTGCTGGACTCCGGCCAGGCGATGGACATCAGCGAGTACGCCGACAAGGACACGGTCCCCACCTGGGACAGCGTCGACCCGGCGCTCAAGGAGGCCTTCAGCCACGACGGGAAGCTCTACGCCGTCCCGGCGAAGAACTACTCGATGGGCCTGGTCTACAACAAGGTGCTGTTCCAGCAGGCGGGGCTCGACGTCAACAACCCGCCCAAGACGTGGCCCGAGGTCCGGGCGGCCGCCAAGAAGATCTCCGCGCTCGGCAACGGGATCGCCGGCTACTCGGAGTACAGCGCCGGCAACACCGGCGGCTGGCACTTCACCTCCCTGCTCTACTCGCAGGGCGGCCAGATGCTGACCGAGGACGGCAAGAAGGCCGACTTCAACAACGCCATGGGCAAGCAGGTCCTGCAGAACCTCAAGGACATGCGGTACGGCGACAACAGCATGGGCAGCCGCCAGCTGCTCCAGTGGGGCGACCTGCTGACCAACGCCGCCGCCGGCAAGGTGGGCATGTTCATCGGCGCGCCGGACTCCACCCAGGCGATCGTCAGCCAGTTCCAGGGCAAGTTCCAGGACTGGGCGATGGCCCCGCTGCCCGGCCAGGACGGCGCGGCGAAGGGCACGCTCGGCGGTGGCGAGGGCTACTTCTTCAAGAAGGGCCTCTCCCCGGAGCAGGTCGAGGCCGGTCTGAAGTGGATCGCCTACCAGAAGCTGACGCCGGGCAAGGGCCAGTTCGACTACGTCCGGGCCAAGCCGCAGAACTACCCGGTCGGCCTGCCCCAGCCGCTGCTCTTCGCCAACGGCAGTGACGCGCAGAAGCAGGAGCTCGAACTGCGCAAGGCGAACGCGAACGTCGACACCGCCAACTTCGCGCTCTTCGAGGCCGCCCCGGTGCAGATCAAGGGTGAACCGCGCAACGCGCAGGCGATCTACGCGGTGCTCGACGCGGCGATGTCCGGGGTGCTGACCAACCCGAACGCGAACATCGACGCGCTGCTCAAGACGGCCGAGGACAAGGTCAACCAGCTCCTCGCCGCGGCGAGCTGACCCGACGGTGGGGGCCGGTGCGCCGGCCCCCACCCCGTCCGCACCGCCCGTCCGGTCACCGACTCACCAGGAGTTGCCTTGGCGATCCTCTCCGCCCCGGGGGCCACCAGAGACACGGGTCGTCCCGCGTCGCCGTCCCCGGTCGGGCCGCAGCGTACGAGCCTCGGCCGCAAGGTGCGGGACAACCTCACCGGCCACGCGTTCCTGATCGGTGCGGTGCTCTGCTTCGCGGTCTTCTCCTGGTACCCGATGATCCGCGGCATCGTGATGAGCTTCCAGCGCACCCGGCGCGGCGAGACCACCTGGGTGGGCTGGGACAACTACGCCCGCATCCTCGACGACCCGAGCTTCTGGACCGCCTGGAAGAACACCTTCTACTTCACGGTCCTCGCGCTCGTCCTCGGCTACGTGGTGCCGTTCTTCGTGGCGATCCTGCTCAACGAGTTCCGCCACGCCAAGGGGTACCTGCGGATCCTGGTCTACCTGCCGGTCATGCTGCCGCCGGCCTCGGCGCTCTTCCTGTTCAAGTTCTACGCGTACGACCCCAGCGACGCGGGACTCCTCAACGCGATCCTCAAGGCGCTGCACCTGCCGACGTCGCAGTGGATGCAGTCCCCCGAGATGACGATGCCCGCGATGGTGCTGGCGTCGACCTGGATGAACATGGGCAGCGCGGTGCTGATCTACCTGGCGGCGTTGCAGAACATCCCCGGCGAACTCTACGAGGCGGCCGAGCTGGACGGGGCCGGGATCTGGCGGCGGATCCTGCACGTGACCGTCCCGCAGACCCGGCTGATCCTCGCGCTCCTGGCGATGCTCCAGATCGTCGCCACCATGCAGCTCTTCATCGAGCCGCTGATCCTCGCCAACGGCGCGGGCGCGGAGGACTCGGCGACCTCGGTCGCGTACCTCATCTACCAGCACGGCTTCTTCCAGAACGATCTCAACGGCGCCGCCGCGCTCGGCGTGATCATGCTCGTGGTGCTGGCCGGCTTCTCCGCCGTCTACGTGCGGCTGACTGCGAAACAGGACTAGGACGGACGCGGAATGGCACAGGACTCCGGGACCCGGACACTCGTCTCCCCCGCCCAGCTCAGGCGGGGACGCGGCAGGGTGATCTACTGGTCGCTGCTCGCCGTCGTCGTGACGGGCTTCACGCTCGTCTTCCTCGGGCCCCTCTACTGGATGGTCACCGGCGCGCTCAAGTCCGGCCAGGAGATCGCGCAGACCCCGCCGTCGCTGTTCCCGCAGGATCCCCAGTGGCAGAACTACGTCGACGCGTGGCACAACCTGGATCTCGCCAAGCTGCTGTTCAACACGTTCTACTACGCGACCGGCGCGGTGCTGTTCCAACTCGTCCTCGACACCGCCGCGGCGTACTCCCTGTCGAAGCTCCGGCCGATCTTCGGCAACGTGATCCTCGGCCTGATGCTGGCGACGCTGATGATCCCCGCGATGGTCCTCATCGTCCCGCAGTACGTGACCGTGATCGACCTGCCGATCCTGCACGTCAACCTGCTCGACTCGCCGTTCGCGATCTGGCTGCCCCTGGTCGCGAACGCGTTCAACATCTTCCTCCTGAAACGGTTCTTCGACTCGATCCCGGAGGAGCTGATGGCGGCGGCCCTCATGGACGGGGCGACCCCGCTGCGCACGCTCTGGTCGATCGTCCTGCCGATGTCCCGCCCCATCCTCGGCGTCGTCTCGATCTTCGCCGTGACCGCGGTCTGGAAGGACTTCCTCTGGCCGAAGCTGGTCATGCCGTCACCCGAGACCCGGACGGTCAGCGTCGGCATCTACGCCTTCTCGGGCGGTACGCCCATGAACGTGGTGGTCGCCGCCTCGGTCATCGCCGCGATCCCGACCGTCATCGTCTTCCTGATCTTCCAGCGCAACATCATGTCCGGCCTGACCACCGGGAGCCTCAAGGGATAGGGCCGGCGCACCGACGCATCACCACCACCGAAGCCCCGTCGGCGACCAACGACCGTTCGCCCGACACACATTCAGGTCCGGCGACAACGCCGACGTGCCGACGCAGAAAGCAGGTGTCCGTGTCCACAGCAGACAACAGTCCGTGGTGGCGTGGAGCGGTGATCTACCAGGTGTACCCACGTAGCTTCGCCGACGGTGACGGCGACGGCATAGGCGACATCGCCGGCATCCGGTCCCGGCTGGATCACCTGGCCGCGCTCGGCATCGACGCGATCTGGTTCAGTCCCTGGTACCCCTCCCCGATGGCCGACGCCGGCTACGACGTATCCGACTACCGCGACATCGACCCGGTCTTCGGCACCCTGGCCGAGGCCGAGGCGCTGATCGCGGAGGCCCACGCGCTCGGCATGAGGACCATCGTCGACGTGGTGCCGAACCACTGCTCCGACGCGCACCCCTGGTTCCAGGCGGCCCTCGCCGGTGGGCCGGACGCGCCCGAGCGGGAGCTGTTCTGGTTCCGGCCCGGCCGGGGCCCGAACGGCGACCAACGGCCCACCGACTGGGTCGGCGAGTTCGGCGGCGAGACGTGGACCCGGACCACCAACCCGGACGGCACCCCCGGCGACTGGTACCTGCACCTGTTCACCGCCGAGCAGCCGGACTTCAACTGGGACCACCCCAGGGTGCGGGCGGAGTTCGAGGACATCCTGCGGTTCTGGTTCGACCGGGGGGTGGACGGCATCCGGATCGACTCGGCCGGGCTGCTGGTCAAGGACGGGACGCTGCCCGAGACCCTGCCGGACCGGCCACACCCGTTCCGCGACCTGGACGGCGTGCACGAGATCTACCGCGCCTGGCGGCGGGTCGCCGACGAGTACCCGGGCGACCGGGCGCTGATCGGTGAGGTGTGGATGCCGGACCGGCAGCGGTTCGCCAACTACCTGCGCCCGGACGAGTTGCACGCCGCGTTCAACTTCGACTTCCTGGGCTGCGCCTGGGACGCCACGGCGTTGCGCGACAGCATCGACGGCACGCTGAGCGCGCACGCGCCGGTCGGCGCGCCCGCCACCTGGGTGCTCTCCAACCACGACGTCACCCGGCACGTCACCCGCTACGGGCGGGAGGACACCACGTTCAGCTTCGCCGCGAAGCGCGAGGGCATCCCCACCGACCTGGAGCTGGGCACCCGCCGGGCCCGGGCCGCCGTGCTGCTGTCGCTGTCGTTGCCCGGCGCCGCCTACGTCTACCAGGGCGAGGAGCTGGGCCTCTGGGAGGTCGAGGACATCCCGTTCGCGCTGCGCCAGGATCCGATGTGGGAACGCTCCGGCCGGATCGACCCCGGCCGGGACGGCTGCCGGGTGCCGCTGCCCTGGGCCGGCGACGAGCCGCCGTTCGGGTTCAGTCCGGACGGCGCCACCGCCCCCTGGCTGCCCCAGCCGGCCGGGTGGAAGGACCAGACGGTCCGGGCGCAGACCGGCGACGCGTCCTCGATGCTCGAGCTGTACCGGGCGGCGATCCGGATCCGGCGGGCCGAGCCGGCGCTCGGCGACGGGACGATGAGCTGGCTGCCCGCCCCGGACGACGTGCTCGCCTACCACCGTCGGCCCGGCTTCACCTGCCTGGTCAACCTCTCGGACGTCGCGGTGCCGCTGCCGCCCCACACCGGGCGGCTGCTCGCCAGCGGGCCGCTCGACGACGACCTGCTTCCGCCGGACACCGCCGTCTGGCTGCGCACCGCCGAAGAAGACCCGGCCGGACCCGAAACGGTCTGACCACCCGCGCGGTGCCGGCGGCCCGTCCCGGCCGTCGGCACCGCGGCACCCGCACCCGCACCCGGGAAGGAGGTACGCAGCTCCAGCGCCACGTTGTACCGCACGGGGGGACCACCGACGACAGGGAGAAGTTCGCCGATGCCCGACCACACCACCGCCACCCCGCACGCGCCCCCCGGAACCAGGACCCGGGCGGGTATCGCCGCCCTCGCCGGCCTCGCCCTCACCGCGACCTCGCTCACCGTCATCGCGT
The DNA here is from genome assembly GCF_008806585.1 of Micromonospora sp. AMSO12t. Classification (NCBI taxonomy): domain Bacteria; kingdom Bacillati; phylum Actinomycetota; class Actinomycetes; order Micromonosporales; family Micromonosporaceae; genus Micromonospora; species Micromonospora sp. AMSO12t. The sequence goes on along the minus strand of NZ_WAAS01000295.1, from coordinate 1,790 downwards.
TGACCAGCACCGCCACCCCCGCCCAGGCGGCGGGGCTCTCGCCGTTCGACATCCCGGGGCGGGGCGCCACCGTCCCGTTCGTCGAGCAGGAGGCGGAGGAGGTCGCGCACACCGGCACGAGGATCGGCCCGGACCGCCGCTACGGCACGCTGCCGTCCGAGGCGTCCGGCCGGGAGGCGGTCACCCTCGACGCCGTCGGCGAGTACGTCGAGTTCACCCTCACCGCGCCCGCCAACGCGGTGACCTTCCGCTACAGCCTGCCGGACAACGCCGCCGGCACCGGCCGGGACGCCAGCATCGACCTGCGGGCCAACGGCACCCTGGTCAAGGCGGTGCCGGTGACCTCGCGGTACGGCTGGTACTACGGCGGTTACCCGTTCAACAACAACCCGGGCGACACCAACCCGCACCACTTCTACGACGAGGCCCGGGCCATGTTCGGGACCACGTACCCGGCCGGCAGCAAGATCCGCCTCCAGGTCTCCTCGACCGCCCAGTCGCCGACCTTCACCATCGACCTGGCCGACTTCGAGCTGGTGGGCGCCCCGATCGCGAAGCCGTCCGGCGCGCTCGACGTGGTCACCGACTTCGGCGCCGACCCGACCGGGGCGACCGACTCCACCGCGAAGTTCCAGGCGGCGGTGGACGCCGGCAAGGCCCAGGGCCGGGTCGTCTGGATCCCGACCGGCACGTTCACCCTCTGGGACCACGTCGTCGTGGACGGGGTGACGCTGCGCGGGGCGGGACCGTGGTACTCGGTGCTCGGCGGGCGGCACCCGACCGACCGCAAGCGGGCCGCCGGCATCTACGGCAAGTACGTCCCCGGCGGCGGCTACAGCGGTGAGATCCGGCCGCACGAGGCCGGCGGACCCAGCCGCAACGTCACGCTGCGCGACTTCGCCATCATCGGCGACATTCGGGAGCGGATCGACGACGACCAGGTCAACGCCATCGGCGGGGCGATGTCGAACTCGGTGGTCGACAACGTCTGGATGCAGCACACCAAGGTCGGGGCCTGGATGGACGGCCCGATGGACAACTTCACCATCCGCAACAGCCGGATCCTCGACCAGACCGCCGACGGGGTGAACTTCCACTGGGGCGTCACCAACTCCACGGTGACCAACACGTTCGTACGCAACACGGGTGACGACGCCCTCGCCATGTGGGCGCAGAGCGTGCCGAACGTGAACAACTCCTTCACCCGCAACACGATCGGCGTGACGATCCTCGCCAACCACCTGGTGACCTACGGCGGTCGGGACATCAAGATCACCGACAACGTCACCGCCGACTCGGTCACCAACGGTGGCGGCATCCACGTCGCCAACCGCTACCCGGGCGTGACCGGCCCGACCGCCGTCTCCGGGACGATCACCGTCGCCCGGAACACGCTGATCCGCAACGGCAACTCGGACTACAACTGGCGCTTCGGCGTCGGCGCCATCTGGTTCTCCGCGCTCAACGAGCCCATCCAGGGCGCGGCGGTCAACGTCACCGACACCGACATCCTGGACAGCTCGTACGCGGCGCTGCACTGGATCGAGGGGCAGTCCAGCGGGATCAGCTTCAACAACGTACGGATCGACGGCGCGGGCACGTACGCCCTCCAGGTGCAGGCGCCCAGCCAGGTGTCCTTCACGAACGTGCGGGCCACCGGGATCGCCCAGTCCAACCCGATGCACAACTGCGTCGGCAGCGGCTTCCAGATCACCCAGGGCGCCGGCAACTCCGGTTGGTACACGTCGACGCCGTACTGCGGGCCGTGGCCCGAGCCGCAGTGGGGCGGC
>NZ_WAAS01000294.1:0-7536 GCF_008806585.1 Micromonospora sp. AMSO12t | reverse complement strand
GGACATACGCCATATATGCTCGACTCGGTGACGGCAGGCGCGATAGGTCCCGCCTGTGGCGGGGTCAGGCGGTGGGCGACAGGCGGCGTTCGATGGTGACGGTGGTGCCTTCGGCGGTGGAGACCAGCCGCACGTCGCCGTACGCGTTCATCAGCGTGGCACCCCGCCCCCGGTCCATGGCCGGACGACGGTCCCGCCAGGTGCCGAAGTCGCGCACCGAGATCCGTACCGTGCCATCGGCCACCCGCAGTCGCACCCGCACCTCGGGGCGGGTGGGGCGTTGGGCGTGCTCGACGGCGTTGTTGACCGCCTCGGAGGCGGCCAGCAGGAGGTCGGCCACGATGTCCGGATCGACGTCCAGGTTCTCCAGCGAGGCCCGCACGTCCCGGCGCATCGCGGCGGCGGAGGTGGGCTGTGAGGGGTACGTCCAGCCCGTGTCCAGCGCGGCCGGCTGCTCGGGAGCCGGCCGCCGGCCCCCGTTGTGGGCGTACTCCCCGTCCCCGCCGACCGACGGATCGACGCCCGGGGCGGCAGGTGGGCCGCTCACCGGACCGCCACCCGCGTCCACGGGACCGCCACCCGAGGCCGGTGACCTGACCGGGGCGCCGTCGCCCTCGGAACCGGCCGATGTCGCCGGCCGCGCCCCGGCCGCCGACCCGGTCGGGGCCTCGCCGAGGCCACCCGCGTCGGCCGTCGTGCCGAGGCCGTCCACCCCGCGTGCGGTGTCGCCGGGGTCGCCCCCGTCGTCCCGGTGGTGCCGCCGGGTGCGGGCGCCGTGCAGGGCGGACCGGACCCGGGCGATCAGCTCGGCGGCGGCGAAGGGCTTGACGACGTAGTCGTCGGCGCCCAGGTCGAGCCCCTCCACGCTGGCGTCGCCGCCGGCGCGCGCCGAGAGCACCACCACCGGCAGCGTGCGGGTGCCGGCCTGCCCGCGCAGCCGACGGACCAGCTCGAAGCCGTCGATCCCGGGCATCATCACGTCGGTGAGCACCAGGTCGGGCTGATCCCGGCGGATCGCCTCCAGGGCCTGCCGGCCGTCGCCGACCGTCTCCACCCGCCAGCCCTGCTCGCCCAGCAACCGGGCCAGGTACGCGCGCATGTCGGCGTTGTCGTCGGCGACGAGGATCCGCGCGTGCCGCAGCGCGTCCTCGGCACCGTACGCCGGCACCGGCGGCCCGGCCGGCGCGGACGCCCCCGCCTGCGCCGGGTCGGCGAGCCAGCCGACCGCCTCCTGGACGGCGGCCCGGGCCGCGTCCCCGGCCCCGGCCACGCCCGCGGCCGACGCGGGGGTCCGCCCCGCGGCGGACCAGGGCAGTGCCACGGTGAACGTCGTTCCCGTCCCGATCCGGCTCTCCACCCGCACGTCGCCGCCTTCGAGGCGGGCGAGCTCGCGGACCAGGGCGAGCCCGATGCCGGTGCCCTCGTGGCTGCGCGACCGGGTGCCCTGCACCCGGTGGAAGCGTTCGAAGAGCCGGGGCAGATCATCCTCGGCGATACCGATGCCCGTGTCGGCGACGGTCAGCCGTACCTCGTCGTCGTCGGCGGTCAGCCCGACCCGGATCCGGCCGACGAAGGTGTACTTCAGCGCGTTCGACAGCAGGTTGGTGACGATGCGTTCCCAGTTGACCGGGTCGACGGAGACCGCGCGGGGCAGCGGCGGGCAGTCGACCTCCAGGCGCAGCCCGGCGCGTTCGACGGCTGCCCGGAAGACGCTCGCCAGCTCGGTGGTGAGCCCGGCCAGGTCGACCTCGCGAGCCTGGCTGTGTGCCTGCCCGGCCTCCAGGCTGGAGAAGGTGAGCAGGCTGTTGACGAGGGTGAGCAGCCGGGTGGCGTTGCGCCAGGCGGTGTCGACCCGTTCCCGCTGCGTCGCCGGCAGGGGGTGCTCGTTGTCGTTGAGGGCGTCGGCCAGCGGGCCGAGCATCAGCGTCAGCGGGGTCCGGAACTCGTGGCTGACGTTGGTGAAGAAGCCGGTCTTGACCCGGTCCAGCTCGGCGAGCGCCTCGGCCCGCCGGCGCTCCTCCTCGTACGCCTGGGCGTTGCGTACGGCGACGGCCACCTGCTGGGCCAGCAGCGCGTGGAACGACCGGTACGCCTCGTCCAGCCCCCGGCTCGGGCTGACCCCGAGCAGCAGCACCCCGAGGGGCTGGCCCGCCTCGGCCGACGGCAGTGGCAGGGCGCGGGCGGTGCCGACCGGGTCGCCCCACGGCCCGGCGGGCAGGGCGAGCCGCCGCTCGACGCCGGCCACGTCGGTCGTCGTGCCGCCGGCGGCGGCCGTCAGCCCCCACTCGTGCTCCTCGCCCGCCGGCAGCGTGGCCGGCAGGGCCGCGGCCACGGGCTCCCCGCCGACGTGGGCGGCGCGGCGCAGCAGCGCGCCCTCGCACAGGTAGATCGCGGCGAAGGGGACGTCCAGCGGGTGCCCGCCGATGGCCTCGGCGAGCCGGGCGCAGGTGCTCTGCACGTCGACGGTCCGCCCGTCGCCGCCGACGGACAGGTCACGCAGCAGACGCAGCCGGCGCTCACCGACGACCTGCTCGGTGACCTCGCTGCACACGGTGAGCACCCCCACCGTGCGTCCCTCGTCGTCGCGGGCGGGGGCGTGCGAGACGCTGAAGTACGCCTCCTCGCGGTAGCCGGCGCGGTCGAGCAGCAGTCGCAGGGCCGGCACCCAGCTGGCGACCCCGGTCGCCATCGCCTCGTCGATCAGGGGGCCCAGCACGTCCCAGCCCTCGGCCAGGGTGACCCGCACGTCGCCGCCGAGCGCGTCGGGGTGTTTGTCGCCGATCAGGGCCGAGTACGCGTCGTTGTACAGCTGGGTGAAGCGGTCCCCCCAGAGCAGCAGCATCGGGTAGCGGGAGGAGAGGACCATCCGGACGGCGGCGCGCAGGCTCTGCGGCCAGCCGTCGACCGGGCCGAGCGGGGTGGCGGCCCAGTCGAGGCGTGCCATCAGCCGCCCGGTCCCACCGCCCTCGGCGAACAGGTCCCCCGTGGGCCGTGTCACCCTCGGTCGCACCTCATCGCAGCCCTCACTTCCGGGCCCCGACGACCCTTGCTGGTGTTACCCGCACATCCTGGCACCCAGCTTCAGCTGTACGTCCGCCGGCACCCCAGCGCGTGTCTGTACCCAGGCCTGCACATCTCCACACCTCGACCCGGCAGATCGGGTCGGCGGGGGCGGGCGGGGTCAGCCCTCGGCCGCCCGGCGGCGCAGCAGCTCGACCGCCTCGTCGACCAGGCCGCCTTCGGTGAGCAGCGCCAGCAGCAGCGGCAGGTGCCGCCAGTCGCCGGCGTCGACCGCCTGCCGCAGCAGGCCGACCGCCTCGTCGTGCCGGCCCCGGGCGGCCAGCAGCGCGGCCAGTTCGTCGCGGGCGCGCGGATCACCCTGCTCGGCGGCGATCCGCCAGTACCGTTCGGCCTCGTCGGTGCGGCCCTCCCCGGCGAGCAGCGCGGCGAGCCGGGCGGCGGCGTGCCAGTCGCCGTGCTCGGCACGGATCCGCAGCTCCTCCGTCCGCCCCCGGTCCGCCAGCAGGTCGACCAGGACGCTGCCCGCCCCGTTCGCGCCGGCCCGGTCGAGGTCGCGCAGGTAGCCGGTCGGGTCGGGCACCGCCACCAGCCCGGCGGACTCCGGGCCGAAGAAGCGGCTGCCGCCGAACTCCCGCCGGAGCTGGTCGTCGAGGTCGTCGGCGAGCGCGATCATGGCCCGCAGGGCCAGCAGCAGATGGGTGGGCGCGAAGTCCTGCCCGAAGACGGGGATGGACGCCCAGACCGTGTCGCCGGTGCAGTAGACGCGCCCGACCACCAGCCCGTTGGTGAGGTCGGAGAGCCGCCGGTACAGGGACTCGGTCGGGTCGACGCCGGTGAGCAGCGGAGAGAACACGTCGACCAGCGGCGGGTCGTCCTGCGCCCGTACGAAGATCATGGCCGAGCCGGCGCGGATGCCGACGTCGCCGTCGGCGTCGACGCGCAACTGGTCCGTGGTTACGCCGAGGAGGCCGGCGAGCACGGCCCGGACCCGGTGGGTCAGCTTCCCGCCGTCGCCGTCCTCGGCGTCGGTACGAGGGAGCGGGCCGGTGCTGCGGGCGGCGACCGGCCGGGCGGCCAGCGCGGCGGCGAGCCGCGTCCGGGCCGGTACGGGAACAGCCGTGGCGGTGGTGGCCGGGCGGGCGGCCAGCGCGGCGACGAACCTGCCGAGCAGGTTCTCACGCGGCGTCATCGTGCTCGCCGCTCGTGCCGTCCCGGCCGCTGTCGGCCGGTCGTTCCGTCACCCGGACCTGGTCGAACATCTTGGCGATCACCAGTGGCGCCGCGACCCCGAAGGTGAAGCTGGCGAAGGCCGTGGTGGCCAGGCCACCCGCCCCGGCCGCGGCGGCGAGGCCGGTGCCGGCCACGGTCCTGAGCAGCACCGCGAACACGACGATCGGGGCGTCCCGCCGGTCCCGCCACGGCCACTGCCACCGGCCCTTGGACTCGCTGGTCGGGCGCATCATCCCGGAGAGGTTCAGCGCCTCGGCCACCGCGCTGCCGACCAGTCCCCACATCGCGGCCATCCATAGAGACACATCCCTACCGTACTGACCGCCCGCCGCGGCGGTCGCACCAGCCCTCGGCTTCTCCGGCGGCCACGTCGACGCCAACTGCGACGGTAGGGCGCGGAGGCAACGCGACGCCAGCCGACGTTCCGCGGTCCCGTCGTCTCGCCGTCGGCGACGGCTCGTATCCTTTCCGCGAACCTTCGGTGGGCTTTCGAGGATGAAAGGACACGGTGTGAGCAACCGGGCCGAGACGTTGGAGTTCCAGGCCGAGGCGCGTCAGCTGCTCCAGCTGATGGTCCACTCGATCTATTCGAACAAGGACGTCTTCCTGCGTGAACTGATCTCGAACGCATCGGACGCGCTGGACAAGCTGCGCCTGGCGTCGATGGTCGACAAGGAACTGGAGGTCGACACCTCCGACCTGCGCATCGAGATCGAGGTCGACAAGGCAGCGCGCACGCTGACCGTCCGGGACAACGGCATCGGCATGTCCCGCGACGAGGTGGTCCAGGTGATCGGCACGATCGCCAAGTCCGGGACCGCCGAGCTGCTGCGCAAGCTGCGCGAGTCCTCCGACGCCGGGGCGCGGCAGGAGCTGATCGGCCAGTTCGGCGTGGGCTTCTACGCGGCGTTCATGGTCGCCGACCGGGTGGAGCTGGTGACCCGCCGGGCGGGGGAGAGCGGCGGCACCCGGTGGGAGTCGGCCGGTGAGGGCACGTACTCCGTCGAGTCGGTCGAGGAGGCGCCGCAGGGCACGTCGGTGACCCTGCACCTCAAGCCGGCCGACGACGAGGACAACCTGCACGACTACACCGCCGAGTGGACGATCCGGGAGATCGTCAAGCGCTACTCGGACTTCATCGCCTGGCCGATCCGGATGACCGTCGAGCGCACCGGCGAGGGCGACGAGACCAGCACCGAGACCCAGACGCTCAACTCGATGAAGGCGCTCTGGGCCCGCTCCCGCGACGAGGTCGACGAGGCCGAGTACAAGGAGTTCTACAAGCACGTCAGCCACGACTGGGCGGACCCGCTGGACATCGTGCACATGCGGGGCGAGGGCACCTTCGAGTACGAGGCCCTGCTGTTCATCCCGTCGCACGCGCCGCTGGACCTGTTCGCCCCGCAGGGCCGCCGCGGCGTGCAGCTCTACGTCAAGCGCGTCTTCATCATGGACGACTGCGAAGCGCTCATGCCGAACTACCTGCGCTTCGTCAAGGGCGTCGTGGACGCGCACGACCTGTCGCTGAACATCTCCCGGGAGATCCTCCAGCAGGACCGGCAGATCCAGGTCGTCCGCCGCCGGCTGGTCAAGAAGATCCTGTCCACCGTCAAGGACATGAAGGCCAACCACGCCGAGCGTTACCGGACCTTCTGGACCGAGTTCGGCGCCGCCGTCAAGGAGGGCCTGATCGACGACACGGAGAACCGGGACACGCTCCTGGAGATCCTGTCGGTCGCCTCCACCCACGATCCGGCCGAGCCCACGGACCTTGCCGGCTACGTCGGCCGGATGAAGGACGGGCAGAGCGACATCTACTACGCCACCGGCGACTCGCGCACGATGATTGAGAACTCGCCGCACATGGAGGCGTTCCGCGCCAAGGGCTACGAGGTGCTGCTGCTCACCGACCCGGTCGACGAGGTGTGGATCGAGCGCGTCGGCCAGTACGACGGCAGGACGCTGCGCTCCATCGCCAAGGGCCAGGTGGACCTGGACACCGAGGAGGAGAAGAAGGAGGCCGAAGCCGAGCGCGAGCAGCAGCGCAAGGACTTCGCCGACCTGCTCACCTGGATGGGCGCCACCCTCGCCGACTCCGTCAAGGAGGTCCGCCTCTCCTCCCGGCTGACCACCTCGCCCGCCTGCGTCGTCGGCGACGCCCACGACATCACCCCGACGCTGGAGAAGATGTACCGGGCGATGGGGCACGAGGTGCCGACGGTCAAGCGGATCCTGGAGCTCAACCCCGGGCACCCGCTGGTTACCGGCCTGCGCAAGGCGCACGAGCAGGGCGGCACGGAGGAGTCGCTGAAGGAGACCGCCGAGCTGCTTTACGGCCTGGCGCTGCTCGCCGAGGGCGGGGAACTGGCCGACCCGTCCCGGTTCACCCGCATGCTCGCCGACCGGCTCGCCCGTACCCTCTAGCCGCACGCACGGGCCGGCCGGCGGGTGCCGCCGGCCGGCCCGTGACCGGTCGACTCCCACCCCGGGCCGCCCCCCGGATCGCCGGGGTGGGCCGCCCCGCGCGTCGTCCTTGCTCGACGACCCCACCTGCCGCCCGCATGGACCCGTGCCGCCCGCGTGGGACCCCGAGCCGTCCGCCGGAATCTGCCGCCGCTCCTGCCGGGAAAACTTCTTCGGGTAATCGGTCGGCCGTTCACGGAACGCGTCGTGAACCCTGTTTCCGGTGCGCGTACGGTCGGCCTTTCACGGCCTGATCCTCGGTCGATGTCACACCGCCTTTCCGCCCGGTCGTGCGGGACACGCGGGGCCGTGGCGCGACGCGGTGCCCGCTGCCGGCCGTTGCGTCGTCTACCGTGTGCAATGTCGCGACCAGCGGGCAGGGAACATCCCGCAACTTGCAGAACGACGTGGTGCGCGTGTGGCCGAAGGCGTGGAAATTGCGCATCGACACATTGAAGAACGCCGATATTGACTTGCTCCCGGAATGGGCGCACCGTGAAGCGTGCGGCGGTAACCGGAGCCCCGGGAGTCGTTCGGCAATTCCGTTCGTGGCCATGGCGTTCGAGGAGGCGGTCATGCGATTGGATCCGTTCGCGGGGGCGTATCTCACCGACCCGGCGCAGGTGTGGCGGCGGCTACTGGACGAGCCCGAGGGGGTGCGCCACGACCCGGACCTGGGGCTGTGGCTGATCACCCGGCACGCCGACGTGCGTCGCGCGCTGGGTGACGCGGAGGCCTTCGGCAACGCCCTCACCCTCGCCCCGATCTACGACGTCTGCCCCGAGGCGATGGAGTTCATCGCCCGCATCGACGCGCCGCCCA
>NZ_WAAS01000293.1:0-7556 GCF_008806585.1 Micromonospora sp. AMSO12t | reverse complement strand
GTGTGGGGGGCGGGGCGGGAGAATCGCGGGCGGGCGGGGCGGTACGCGCCCCGGCAGTGGAGCGGGGGCAGCGTGCGGGAGATGGTGGCGGAGTTCGAGGCCGAGCGGGGGCGGCTGCTGGGGGTGGCGCACCGGATGCTGGGCAGCCGCAGCGAGGCCGAGGACGCCGTGCAGGAGACCTGGCTGCGGTACGCCGCCGCGCTCGCCGACCCGGCGGCCCGCGCCGAGATCCGGCACCTCGGCGCCTGGCTGACCACCACCTGCGCCCGGATCTGCCTGGACGTGCTCCGCTCGGCGCGGGTACGGCGGGAGGCGTACCCCGGCCAGTGGCTGCCGGAGCCGGTGGTGACGCCGCTCGACCAGGGCCCGCGCCCCGACGGCTTCGCGCCCGACCCCGCGGAGCGGGCGGTCCGCGCCGATCAGGTCGGCACCGCCCTGCTGGTGGTGCTGGAACGCCTGGCGCCGGAGCAGCGGGTGGCCTTCGTGCTGCACGACGTCTTCGCCGTGCCGTTCGCCCAGATCGCCGAGGTGCTCGGTACGACCGACGCCGCCGCCCGCCAGCTCGCCTCCCGGGCCCGCCGGGCGGTGCACGCGCCCGACGCGCCCCGGCACACCGCCGACGCGGTCGAGCAGCGTCACGTGCTCGCCGCCTTCGTGACCGCCGTCGAGTCGGGCGACCTTGCCGCGCTGGTACGGGTGCTCGCCCCGGACGTGGTCGCCGTCGGCGACAGCGGCGGCCACTTCCCGGCGGCCCGGCGGCCGGTGCTCGGGGCCGACGCGGTGGCCCGCTTCCTCCTGGGCCTGTTCGGGCGTGCCGGGCGCTACGGCGGGACGCTGCGCTCCCGTCGGGTGCTCGTCGACGGCGTCGAGGGCCTGCACCTGGAGACCCGGCACTCGGACGGGCGACCGCTGCGGGTGGTGGCCGCCCTCACGGTGGACGAGGGCCGGGTGACCGGGGTCTTCCACCAGCTGAATCCGGAGAAGCTGGGCGACCTGCCGCCGCTGGCGGAGGAGGACGGCTGGCCGCCGCGCTGGTGACGGCCCGGGGGCCGGTGCCGGCGGGTCAGACCACCAGGGCCAGCCACTTCCGGTACGACGTGGCGAACGGCTCGGTGCCGTCGCCCAGTGCCCCGAGCAGCCACCGGGCCGCCGCCTCGGCCTGCGCCACCACGTCGTCCGGGTAGCCGAAGCGGGCCCGGTGCTCGGCGAACTCGTCCTCGTCGCGCAGCTCCACCAGGCCGGTGGTCCGGCGGCGCACCACGTCGAGGTCGAGGTCGATGAGGTGGACGGTGTCGTCGTTCTCCCAGCGGGCCGGGCTGGCGATGTCGCAGTAGACCTCGCTGGTCCGTGGCGGCGGGTTGAACATGCCGGTCCACCAGGCGTGGTGCGGCACCAGGAGGACGAACGGGATCTGCTCCACCGACGGGCGACCGTGGTAGACGGACTTCGTGCCCTCGGTCACGCCGAGCCAGACGCCGAGCTCGTCCTCGGCCAGCCGGCGGGCCGGGTAGTCGCGGTGGGCGCTGCCGTCGTACTTGCGGTAGATCACGCGGACCACGTCGCTCGGCATGAGTCGCACCCTAACCGATACCGCCCATCCGTCGCCGCACGGAAGTAACCGGACGCGGTCGGTGGGAGACCGTACCGTGACGACGCCACGCCCGGATCGGCGCGGCCGGTGTCGGGGACGGCGGGTACCGTCGCACGGTGACTCCGCGCCTCGCCACCGGTTCCGCCGCCCCCTCGCCCCGCACCGGAGGCCGGCGACGGGGCACCCGGCCGAGCGGGGTGGAGCTGCTCGCCGCCGCGGTCGGCGCGGTGCCGGGCGGGGCGGCGCGTCCCGGCCAGCAGCAGATGGCGACCGCCATCGAGGAGTGCGTGCAGGCGCGGGAGCACCTGCTGGTGCAGGCCGGCACGGGCACCGGCAAGTCGCTGGCCTACCTGACGCCCGCGCTGACCGTGGACGGGCCGGTGGTGGTCTCCACGGCCACCCTGGCGTTGCAGTCCCAGCTGGTCGACCACGACCTGCCCCGGCTCGCCGACGCCGTGGAGCCGGTGCTCGGCCGGCGGCCCACCTTCGCGGTGCTGAAGGGGCGGCACCACTACCTCTGCCTGGCCCGGCTGGACAACTCCACAGAGGACGAACCGGAGGACAGCCTCTTCGACGCCCCGGCGGCGCGCCCCGGCGGCGGCACGAAGTGGCTCGGCGAGGCGGGTCGGCTCGGCAAGCAGGTGCAGCGGCTGCGCGACTGGGCGGAGAAGACCGACACCGGCGACCGGGACGAGCTGGACCCGGGCGTCGACGACCAGGCCTGGCGGCTGGTCTCCATGCCGGCCCGGGAGTGCGTCGGCGCGTCCCGCTGCCCGTTCGGCGCGGAGTGCTTCGCCGAGGCGTCCCGGGCCCGCGCCCGGGAGGCCGACATCGTGGTCACCAACCACAGCCTGCTCGCGGTGGACATGCTGGCCGGCCGGCACATCGTGCCGCCGCACAAGCTGCTCATCGTCGACGAGGCGCACGAGCTGGCCGACCGGGTCTCCTCCGCCGCGCAGGCCGAGCTGGTGCCGGAGCTGATCGACCGCTCCGCGAAGCGGGCCCGCCCGCTGCTGCGGCCGGACGTCGCCGAGTCGCTGACCGCGGCCGGCGACGCCCTGGCCGTCGGGCTGGCCGAGGCGCCGGCCGGGCGGATCACCTCGGGGCTGCCGTCGCCGCTGCGCGAGGCGTGCACCCTGCTCGACGCGGCCACCCGGGCGGCCCTCGACGCGATCGGCGACGTGAAGTCCGACGACCCGGACCCGGTGCGCAAGCAGCAGGCCAAGGCCGTGCTCGACGAGCTCTCCGCCACCGCGCAGCGGCTGCTGGAGGAGGCCGACCACGACGTGGCCTGGGTGGAGAAGAACGACAACACCGGTCGCCGGGCGCTGGTGGTCGCGCCGCTCTCGGTCGCCGGCACGCTCGCCACCCACTTGTACGAGGAGCGCACGGTCGTCGCCACCTCGGCGACGCTGACGCTGGGCGGCCGGTTCGACACGGTGGCCCGGGCGCTGGGCCTGGAGGCGCCCCCGGCCGACCCGCCGTCACCGGCCGCCGCCGCCATGGCCGCCCGATCGGCCGGGCGCACCGGCGGCACCGGGCCGGCGGAGGGCAGCGGAGCGACCGGGGGCGGTGCGGCGACCGGCACGGCGGGGGCGCCGGCCACCTCGGGGCCGGGCTGGCGTTCCCTCGACGTCGGCTCGCCGTTCGACTACCCCCGGCAGGGCATCCTGTACGTCGCCGCGCACCTGCCCCGGCCCAGCGTCTCCGGGCTGCCCGACGCGGCCGGCGAGGAGCTGCTCGAGCTGGTCACCGCGCTCGGCGGGCGTACCCTCGGCCTCTTCTCCTCCCGGCGGGCCGCGCAGCAGGCGGCGGAGCTGCTGCGCGCGCGGACCGACCTGCCGGTCCTGCTCCAGGGCGAGGAGGCGCTGCCGCTGCTGGTACGCCGGTTCCGGGAGGAGAAGTCCAGCTGCCTGTTCGGGGTGATGTCGCTCTGGCAGGGCGTCGACGTGCCGGGCGACGCCTGCCAGCTGGTGGTCATCGACCGGCTGCCCTTCCCCCGGCCGGACGAGCCGCTGGCGGCGGCGCGGGCCGCGGCGGTGGACGCCGGCGGGGGGTCGGGTTTCGCGGCGGTCAGCGTGCCGATCGCCGCGATCCGGCTGGCCCAGGGGGTGGGGCGGCTGATCCGGTCGACGGGCGACAAGGGCGTGGTGGCGGTCCTCGACTCGCGCCTGGAGACGGCCCGGGGCTACGGGCCGTTCCTGCGCCGGTCGCTGCCGCCGTTCTGGTACACCACCCGGCCGGAGGTCGCCCGGGGCGCCCTCGACCGCCTCGCCAAGGTCTGACCCGTCAGGGCGCCTGGGAGGCGACGACCACGGCGTCGGGCGGGGTGTCCGGAACGGTGCGGGCGGCGAGCCGGCGGACGGCCGTGTTGAGCACGGCGATCAGCGGCACCGAGACCAGCGCGCCGGTGATCCCGGCGAGGACCACGCCGGCCGCGATGCCGATGATGACCGCGAGCGGGTGGATGGCCACCGCCCGGCCCATGATCAGCGGCTGGAGGAGGTGCCCCTCCACCTGCTGCACCCCGATCACGGCACCCAGGATGATCAGTGCGGTCACCGGGCCGCTGTCGACCAGCGCGACCAGGACCGCGACGACGCCCGACAGGGTCGCACCGACGATCGGGATGAACGCGCCGAGGAAGACCAGCGCGGCGAGCGGGAAGGCGAACGGGATGTCGAAGATGACCAGGAAGACGCCGATGCCGACCGCGTCGATGAAGGCGACCAGCACGGTCGCCCGGACGTAGGCGACCAGCGTCGCCCAGGAGGCCCGCCCGGCGTCGTCGACCTTCCAGCGGGCGGCCACCGGCAGGAGCCGGACCAGGAAGCGCCAGATCTTGTTGCCGTCGCGCAGGAAGAAGAACGTGGCGAAGAGCACCAGCAGCGTGCCGGTCAGCACCTCAGCCAGCGTGGCGGCCGTGGAGAGGGCGCCGCTGGTGAACTTCTCGGTGTTGTTGTTGATCCACTTCTGGCCCTCCTCGATGTAGTTGTCGAGTTGGCCGTCGGAGAGGTGCAGCGGGCCGGTCTTCAGCCAGTCCTGGATCTGCCGGACGCCCTCGGAGGACTTCTTGCTCAGCTCCGGCACGCCCTGGATGAACTCGTTCACCACCAGGGTCAGCGTCCCGATCACCGCGGCCAGGCCGCCCACCAGCACCACCGCCGTCGCCATGGACCGGGGAAGGCGGGCACGCAGCAGCCAGCCGACCGCCGGTGCGAGCAGCGCCGAGAGCAGCAGCGCGACGGCCAGCGGGATGACCACGATCCGGACGGTGCCGACGACCTTCAGCAGCGCCCAGGCCACGACGCCGATCACGATCAGCCGCCAGGACCACGCGGCGGCGATCCGCAACGCGTGCGGCACGTCCGCGTCGTCCCGGCTGGAGGTGGAGTTGTGCATCGCCCCGGGCGGCGGGGCGCCGACCACGGTCGCGGAGGGCGCCGCCACCGGGCCGGGGGACGTCGGCGAGGCCACGCCGGCCGACTCGGGGCCGTCGACCGGATCCGTACGGCGTGCCCGCGCCGCCTCCCGGCCCGACTCGTACGCGCGACGGAGCCGTCCGCGGATCTGCTCGAAGCGGCTCAAGCGCACCTCCTGGCATGAGACCGGCCCGCCCACGCCGGTGGGCGGACAGGATACGTCCGACGACGCCACCGTAGGGCAGGTCCGCCACACATTGCCCCCGGCCCCCGGCGCGTAACCGCCCACGGCCCGCCGACCGGGACACGGTAGCGTCTGCGGCGTGACCGCCGACGAGAATCTCGACTCCAAGCTGCCGATCCGCCTGCTGCACGACCGTGTGCTGGTGCGGATGGAGGGGAGCGAGGGTGAGCGACGCTCGACCGCCGGCATCGTGATTCCGGCGACCGCCGCCGTGGGCAAGCGGCTGGCCTGGGCCACGGCCGTGGGCGTGGGGCCGAACGTGCGCGCCATCGTCTCGGGCGACCGGGTCCTCTTCGACCCCGACGACCGCTCCGAGGTCGAACTGCACGGCCGCGGGTACGTGCTGCTGCGCGAACGCGACGTGCACGCCGTGGCCGCCGAGCGGGTCGAGAACGACTCCACCGGCCTCTACCTCTGAGCCCACCCCGCCCGGATGAGGGCGCCGGTGCCGTTTGCGTCGCCCCCCGCCGGGAAGCCAGCCGCATCACCGGCCCTGGGGAGGGACGCGATGCCGGTACTAGTGAAGAAGATTCTGCTCTGGGGGAGCGTCGCGTTCCTGATCTACTTCATGGCCTTCCGGCCGGAGGGCGCGGCGGAGATGTTCAAGGCGATCGGGGCGGGACTGATGGCGATGGCGCAGGGCCTCGGTGACTTCCTCACCAGCCTGATGACCTGACGACCGGGTTCAGGGGCCGCCGGGGTGCCACGGCGCCGGCGGCTGCTGGCCGTACCAGCCGGGCGGGCCGAAGCCGGCCGGCGGCGGCGGGGGCGGCGGTACGAGCACCACCGGGATCGGCACGACGGGCTCGTCCGGCGCCTCGACCGACCGCTGCGTGCCGTCCGGGAACCGCAGGTGGTAGCGGTGCCCGTCCCAGATGCCCGCCGGCACCTGCGGGTCCCGGCCCACGAAGAACGACCGGTACGCGCCGATCGCCTCCAGCAGCTCCCGTTCCTCCCGCGCGGTCCGCTCCCGGTCCACCGGACGCCGGTCCAGGCCGCGCAGCGCGCCGTCGCGCAGCAGCGCCAGCCGGGTCGTCGCGAACTGGTAGCCGCGCATCGCCCTCAGCCCGCCGTCGCCGGCCACCCGCTTGGCCCACACCCGGGCCGCGTGCCGTCGCCCCAGGCTGCTCAGCGCCGCCACCTCCGGCGGGGTCAGCCAGCCCGCCCGTACGTAGTCCGGCAGCATCCGCTCGGTGAGCCGCCCCTCCCAGGCCCGGAGCCACAGGGCGAGCCCGACCATGGCGAAGAAGACCGGCACCATCACGCCGATGAAGCCGTACAGCATGATCAACGCCTGGCCGGTGGCCTGGGTGAGCGTCGGCAGCAGGTTCCACAGCCCGTGCAGCATCATCGCCAGCAGCAGGCCGGCGAGCGGGGCGAGCACCCGGACCCACCGGCTGGCGGTGCGCGCGGCGATGCCCAGCCCCACCCCCGTCATGGAGGTGAAGAGCGGGTGGGCGAAGCCGAAGAGCAGGATCCGGACGATGAAGATGGCGATGACCTGCTGGGTGCCGGTCGCCGGCCCGTACCGCTCCGCGCCGCTGGCGTAGCCGTGGCCGCCCAGGTAGAGGATGTTCTCCACCATGGCGAACCCGATCGCGGAGAGCCCGCAGTAGACCAGCGCGTCGGTGATCCCGGAGATCTCCCGCCGGCGGAAGATCAGCAGCAGGATCGGCCCGAGGGCCTTGGTCAGCTCCTCGATGAACGGCGCGACCAGCACCGCGGTCAGCGCGGTCGGCAGCCCCCAGTCCTCGAACAGCCCGGCGGAGAACTCGTTGACGGTCAGCGACGCCGCGGTGGAGACGAACGCGCCCCAGGCGAAGCAGAAGATCAGGTACTTCAGGGGCTCCGGCTCGTAGCGGTCCAGCCAGAGAAAACAGGCCACCAGCACCGGAACCGGGAGGATCGCGGCGGCCACGCCGATCAGCAGCGCCTCGACGCCCAGGTTCTCGCCCAGCGTGAAGAGCATGAACAGCGCGCACGCCGCGATGAACAGGACCGCACCGGCCAGCACCAGGGCCCGACGCCACCCCAACCGACGCAGCGGCATCCCGGGCCCCGCCCCACCGGGCGGCGGAACGGCGGGCGCGGTCGGCGACGGCGGCAGGGATGCGCCGGGCGGGGTGTCGGCCATGCGGTCAGCGTAGCCATCCCCGGCCGCCTGGTCCGGCCGCATTCACCCGGCTATGCTGCGGGCAGGTCACGAGCGCCAGCGTCAAGCCCCGGCTTGCTGGCCGGCAACCCTCGTCGAGTTCGCGGTGGGGTGCCCCGGGTGATGACCGGGCCCGGCCCGATCGCG
>NZ_WAAS01000292.1:0-7564 GCF_008806585.1 Micromonospora sp. AMSO12t | reverse complement strand
AAGAGACAGGATCATGAAGTTGTTGTCGGCCGGCGCGGCGTGTCGCGGCGACAACTTCATGATCGACGGGGGTGGTCGGTCGTGATGTTCGAGCGGGTGGTCCGGCCGGGGTTGTTCCGGATCGGCGGCGGGGACGCCGAGGCGGCGCACGAGTGGACGTTGCGGCGGCTGGCGGGGTTGTCCCGCCGGCCGGCGGCGCTGGGGGTGTTGCGGGCCCGGTACGCCGTGCGGGCGCCGCGGCGGGTGTTCGGCGTCGAGTTCCCCAACCCGGTGGGGTTGGCCGCCGGGATGGACAAGGACGGCGCGGCCCTGCCGGCCTGGCCGGCGCTGGGCTTCGGCTTCGTCGAGGTCGGCACGGTCACCGCGCACCCACAGCCGGGTAATCCCCGGCCCCGGCTGTTCCGGCTGCCCGGCAGCGAGGCCGTGGTCAACCGGATGGGCTTCAACAACGCCGGCGCCGAGGCCCTCGCGGCCCGGCTCGCTGCGCTGCCGCGCCCGATCGGCGTGCCGCTGGGCATCTCGCTCGGCAAGTCCAAGGTGACCCCGCTGGACGAGGCGGTGGCGGACTACCAGGCGTCCTACCGGGCGCTGCGCGGGCACGGCGACTACTTCGCGGTCAACGTCTCCTCGCCGAACACCCCGGGGCTGCGCTCCCTGCAGGACCGGGCGCACCTGGACGCCATCCTGGCGGCGCTGGTGGGGGAGAAGCCGGTGCTGGTGAAGATCGCCCCGGACCTCACCGAGCCGGCGATCGCCGAGCTGCTGGAGGTCTGCCTGGCCCGGGGCGCGGCCGGGGTGATCGCCACGAACACCACGCTGGCCCGCGACGGCCTCGCCCCGGCGGACCGGGCGCGCGGCGCGGAGACCGGCGGCCTGTCGGGGCGCCCGCTCGCCGACCGCGCCCGCGAGGTGGTCGCCTTCGTGCACCGGGAGGCCGGCGGGCGGCTGCCGGTGATCGGCGTCGGGGGCATCGTGGACCCGGACGCGGCGGCCCGCATGTTCGACGCCGGCGCCGCCCTGGTGCAGCTCTACACCGGCTTCATCTATCGCGGCCCGGCCCTGGTCCGCGCCGCCGCCCGCGCCACGGGGACGGGCGGGTGACCCCCGAGGAGATCCTGGCCGCCGACCGGGCGCACGTGTGGCACCCGTACGCGGCCCTGCCGCCGGCGAGCGCGCCCTACGTGGTGGAGGGCGCGGCGGGCGTACGGCTGCGGCTGGCCGACGGCCGGGAACTGGTCGACGGGATGTCGTCGTGGTGGGCGGCGATCCACGGCTACCGGCACCCGGTGCTCGACGCGGCCGTGACCGACCAGCTCGGCCGGATGAGCCACGTGATGTTCGGCGGGCTCACCCACGAGCCCGCGGTCCGCCTGGCGGCCACGCTGGTCGAGCTGGCCCCGGACGGGCTGGAGCACGTCTTCCTGGCCGACTCCGGCTCGGTCGGTGTCGAGGTCGCGATCAAGATGTGCCTGCAGTACCAGCGGGCCGCCGGCCGGCCGGAGCGCCGCCGGCTGGGCACCTGGCGGGGCGGCTACCACGGCGACACGTTCCACCCGATGAGCGTCTGCGACCCCGAGGGCGGCATGCACCACCTCTGGGGCGACGTGCTGCCCCGGCAGGTCTTCGCCCCCGTGCCGCCCGGCGGCTTCGACACCCCGCCCGAGTCGGCCTACGAGGCGGCCCTGGTGGAGGCGGTCGAGCGGCACGCCCACGAGCTGGCCGCGGTCGTCGTCGAGCCGGTGGTCCAGGGCGCCGGCGGGATGCGCTTCCACCACCCGCACTACCTGCGGGTGCTGCGCGAGGTGACCCGGGCGCACGGCGTGCTGCTGATCTTCGACGAGATCGCCACCGGCTTCGGCCGCACGGGCACGATGTTCGCCGCCGAGCACGCCGGGGTGGTGCCCGACGTGATGTGCGTGGGCAAGGCGCTCACCGGCGGGTACCTGACGCTGGCCGCCACGCTCTGCACGGCGGAGGTCGCCCGGGGCATCTCCGCCGGCGGGGTGCTGGCGCACGGCCCGACGTTCATGGGCAACCCGCTGGCCTGTGCGGTCGCCAACGCCTCCCTCGGCCTGCTGCGGGCCGGCGGCTGGGCGGGGCGGGTGGCGAGGGTGCAGGCGGGCCTGCGGGCCGGCCTGGAGCCGTTGCGCGGCGCCCCGGGGGTGGCCGACGTGCGGGTGCTCGGCGCGATCGGCGTGGTCCAGCTGGACCACGAGGTGGACCTGCCCGCCGCCACCGCCGCGGCGGTCGCCGAGGGGGTCTGGCTGCGGCCGTTCCGCGACCTGGTCTACACCATGCCGCCGTACGTCACCGACGACGCCGACCTGGCCCGGATCGCCGCCGGGGTCGCCGCCGCGGTGCGGGCCGGCTGAGCCGCCGGTCACGGTCCGGCGGGAGTACGCGGGCGCGCGCGTTGCCCGCGACATGGAGCGTGCCCCGGCGGCGGACGCCCCGGGTGCCGAGGAGAGGGAGAGAACCGGATGGAGAGCTTCGGCGCCCGCCTGCACCGGGCCGTCACCGAGCGGGGTCCGCTCTGCGTCGGCATCGACCCGCACCCGGGGCTGCTGGCCCGCTGGGGGCTCGACGACGACATCCGGGGGCTTGACCGGTTCGCCCGGACGGTCACGGACGCCCTCGGTGACCGGGTCGCGGTGATCAAGCCCCAGTCGGCCTTTTTCGAGCGGTTCGGCTCGAAAGGTGTCGCGATTCTTGAGTCAACTATCCGACAGTTACGCGATGCCGGCTCGCTCGTTCTGCTGGACGTCAAGCGCGGCGACATCGGCTCGACCGTCGCCGCGTACGCCTCGGCGTACCTCGATCCATCCAGCCCGATCCATGTGGACGCGGTGACGGCGAGCCCGTACCTCGGTGTCGGCGCGCTCGCGCCGATGTTCGAACTGGCCGCCGAGCACGGCGGCGGGGTCTTCGTGCTGGCGCTCACCTCCAACCCCGAGGGCGCCGCCGTGCAGCGCGCGCGCACCGCCGACGGACGCACCGTCGCGCAGGCCGTCATCGACGAGATTTCCCAGCTCAACGCGGGTGCGCAGCCGCTCGGCAGCATCGGGCTGGTGGTCGGCGCGACCATCGGCGACACCGGTCACGACCTGTCCGCCGTGAACGGTCCGTTGCTCGCTCCGGGCCTCGGCGCGCAGGGCGCCACGGCGGCCGATCTGCGCGTCGTCTTCGGCTCCGCCCTGCCCGCGGTGCTGCCCTCGTACTCCCGCGAGGTGCTGGGCGCGGGCCCGGATCCGGACGCGCTGCGGGCCGCCGCCGACCGCGCCCTGACCGGCTGCCGGGCCGCCCTCGCCGCTGGTGACTGACTGACGGCTCGGTCACCTTTGTGAAGATCATCGCGCGTCCACGTTGCCGAATGCGCCGTCGACCGCTAGTTTTCCCCGCGCTGGGAACCACGGACCCCTTGGTTCACAGCGACACCACGTTTCACAGATGCGGCGGTGCGTCCCGCCCGTCGCGATAGGGACCTGAGGAGAACTGGTGCCGCTCCCGTCACTGACCCCCGAACAGCGCGCTGCCGCGCTGGAGAAGGCCGCGGAGATCCGCAAGGCCCGTGCTGAGCTGAAGGAGCAGCTCAAGCAGGGCAAGACCACCCTCGGAGCCGTCCTCGAGCGTGCCGAGTCCGACGATGTCGTCGGCAAGCTCAAGGTCTCCGCCGTGCTGCAGGCGATGCCGGGTATCGGCAAGATCCGGGCCACCCAGATCATGGAGAAGCTCAAGATCGCCGACAGCCGTCGCCTGCGTGGCCTCGGCGAGCAGCAGCGCAAGGCACTGCTTGGAGAGTTCGCCGCCAACTGAGGCTGGCTGCGTGTAGAAACAAGCAGTGAGCACGGATGACGAGGCGCGCCCGGCGGCTCGGCTCACTGTCCTGGCGGGGCCTTCGGGCTCCGGCACGGAGAGTGTCGTCGAGCGCGTCCGGGCGCGTTCTCCGTCCGTGTGGGTTCCGGTGCCGGCCACCACGCGTTCCCGCCGGGAGGGCGAGCTGGACGGCGTCGACCGGCTCTTCCTGACCCTCGCCGAGTTCGACCGGATGGTCGCCGCCGGGGAGCTGCTGGAGTGGAGCCGGGCCGGGCCGTACCGGCGCGGCACCCCCCTCGAACCGTTGCGCGCCCGGCTCGCCGCCGGGCAGCCGGTGCTGATCGGCCTCGACCTGGCCGGCGCGCTGCTGGTCCGGGCGGTGCTGCCCGACGCCCGGCTGGTGCTGCTGCACCCGCCGGGGAACCTCCCCCCGCAGGCCACCCCGGCCGCCTTCGAACACACCCTCGCGCACGACCTCACCGGGCGGGTCGTCGACGAGCTGGTAGGCTTGTCCGGTTCTTCTTTCCTGGCTCCGGCGCCACCGCACATGCGCGGTTGACCGCCAGCACCGCCAAGCGCGGTGCGATAGACGCAGAGGTTAATTCGTGGGATCCATCGCAAACCCCGAAGGCATCACCAACCCGCCGATCGACGAGCTCCTCGAGAAGACGACCTCGAAGTACGCGCTGGTGATCTTCGCCGCCAAGCGCGCGCGCCAGGTCAACGCCTACTACAGCCAGCTCGGTGAGGGTCTGCTGGAATACGTCGGCCCGCTGGTCGAGACCACGCCGCAGGAGAAGCCCCTCTCCATCGCCATGCGCGAGATCAACGCGGGCCTGCTCACCGCCGAGCCGACCGACCAGCCGTAATCCGCCCCGCGCCGATGTCCCCTCGGATCGTCCTCGGGGTCGGCGGCGGCATCGCCGCCTACAAGGCGTGCGAGCTGCTGCGGCTCTTCACCGAGTCGGGCCACCAGGTCCGGGTCGTGCCGACCGCGTCGGCGTTGCGCTTCGTCGGGGCCCCGACCTGGGCGGCGCTCTCCGGCCAGCCCGTCGCCGACGACGTCTGGTCGGACGTGCACGAGGTGCCGCACGTCCGGCTCGGTCAGCAGGCCGACCTGGTGGTGGTCGCGCCGGCCACCGCCGACCTGCTGGCCAAGGCCGCCCACGGCCTCGCCGACGACCTGCTCACCAACACGCTGCTGACCGCCCGCTGCCCGGTCGTGCTGGCCCCGGCCATGCACACCGAGATGTGGGAGCACCCGGCCACCGTCGCCAACGTCGCGACGCTGCGCTCCCGGGGCGTGCGCGTCGTCGAGCCCGCCGTCGGCCGGCTCACCGGCGCCGACACCGGCAAGGGTCGGCTGCCCGACCCGGCGGAGATCTTCGCGGTCGCCCGCCGGGCCCTCGCGCGGGGCGTCGGGGCTCCCGCCGACCTCGCCGGCCGGCACGTGGTGGTGACCGCCGGCGGCACCCGCGAGCCCCTCGACCCGGTCCGCTTCCTGGGCAACCGCTCCTCGGGCAAGCAGGGCTACGCCTTCGCCCGCTGCGCGGTGGCCCGGGGCGCCCGGGTCACCCTGATCTCGGCCAACGTCTCGCTGCCCGACCCCGCCGGCGTCGACCTGGTCCGCGTCGGCACCACGGGCGAGCTGCGCGACGCCACGCTCGCGGCGGCGGCAGACGCCGACGCGGTGGTGATGGCGGCGGCTCCGGCCGATTTCCGTCCCGCGACCTACGCGCCTGGCAAAATCAAGAAGTCGGACGACGGCAGCGCGCCCACCATCGAGCTCGTCACCAACCCGGACATCGCGGCCGAGCTGGGCCGGCGCCGTCGACCGGAGCAGGTGCTGGTGGTGTTCGCCGCGGAGACGGGCGACGCCGAGGCCAACGGCCGGGCCAAGCTCGCCCGCAAGCGGGCGGACCTCGTCGTGATCAACGAGGTCGGTCCCGACAAGGTCTTCGGCGCCGAGACCAACGCGGCGACGGTCATCGGCGCGGACGGTTCGGTCAGCCGGATGCCCGAGCGGTCCAAGGAGGACCTCGCCGACGGCGTCTGGGATCTCGTGGTGGCCCGGTTGCCCGGCCGTTCCTGACGGCTGGAAACGGGCACGACCGAAGAGGCCAGGCTCTGACGCGGATGACTACACTGCCGCGGAACGACTTCCACAATTTAGGAGTGCCGTGACACGCCGCCTCTTCACTTCCGAATCGGTCACGGAAGGCCACCCGGACAAGATCGCCGACCAGATCAGCGACGGCATCCTCGACGCCCTGCTCGCCGAGGACCCCCGCAGCCGCGTCGCCGTGGAGACCCTGATCACCACTGGTCAGGTGCACATCGCGGGCGAGGTGACCACCAAGGCGTACGCCGACATCCCGACCATCGTCCGCCGGACCATCCTCGACATCGGCTACGACTCGTCGAAGAAGGGCTTCGACGGCGCCTCGTGCGGCGTCAGCGTCTCCATCGGCGCCCAGTCGGAGGACATCGCGCAGGGCGTCGACAACGCCTTCGAGCTGCGTACCGGGGCGTCGGAGAGCGCGCTGGACGCCCAGGGCGCCGGCGATCAGGGCATGATGTTCGGCTTCGCCTGCTCCGAGACGCCGGAGTTGATGCCGCTGCCGATCGCCCTGGCGCACCGGCTGGCCCGGCGGCTCTCCCAGGTCCGCAAGGACGGCACGATCCCGTACCTGCGCCCCGACGGCAAGACCCAGGTCACGATCGAGTACGAGGGGCTGCGCCCCGTCCGGCTCAACACGGTCGTCGTCTCCAGCCAGCACGCGGCGGACATCTCGCTGGACTCGCTGCTCACCCCCGACGTGCGCGAGCACGTCATCGCCCCGGAGCTGGAGAGCCTCGGGCTCGACACCGAGGGCTACCGGCTGCTGGTCAACCCGACCGGCCGGTTCGAGATCGGCGGGCCGATGGGCGACGCCGGCCTCACCGGTCGCAAGATCATCGTCGACACCTACGGCGGCTACGCCCGGCACGGCGGCGGCGCGTTCTCCGGCAAGGACCCGTCGAAGGTCGACCGCTCGGCGGCGTACGCGACGCGCTGGGTGGCCAAGAACGTGGTCGCTGCCGGCCTGGCCGAGCGGTGCGAGGTCCAGGTCGCGTACGCGATCGGCAAGGCCCACCCGGTCAGCCTCTTCGTCGAGACGTTCGGCACCGAGACCGTGCCGGTCGCCTCGATCGAGAAGGCCGTCTCCGAGGTCTTCGACCTGCGCCCGGCCGCCATCATCCGGGACCTGAACCTGCTCCGCCCGATCTACCAGCAGACCGCCGCCTACGGCCACTTCGGCCGGGAGCTGCCGGACCTGACCTGGGAGAGCACCGACCGGGCCGCCGACCTCAAGTCGGCCGCGGGAGCCTGACCGGCACCAGGCGCAGCGACCGGCGACCCGCGGACGGGTCGCCGGTCGCTCGTGTCTGCGTCGACGTCCCCCTGGCCCACCTGGACCGCCCGTTCGACTACCTCGTCCCGGCCGAGCTGGACGCCGACGCCGTCCCCGGCGTACGCGTGAAGGTCCGCTTCGCGGGGCAGCTCGTCGACGGCTGGCTGCTGGAGCGGGCCGACGACTCGGGGCACACCGGTCGGCTGGCGTACCTGGAGAAGGTCGTCTCGCCCGAGCCGGTGCTCGCGCCGGAGGTCGCCCGGCTGGCCCGGGCGGTCGCGGACCGCTACGCCGGCAACCTCGCCGACGTGCTCCGCCTCGCCGTCCCGCCCCGGCACGCCCGCGTGGAGAAGGAC
>NZ_WAAS01000291.1:0-7598 GCF_008806585.1 Micromonospora sp. AMSO12t | reverse complement strand
CACCCGACGGTCCCGCCCGGCGCGGCCCGCTGCCCCGGTTGCTGCGCGAGCGCGTGTTCCGTCGGTACTGGTCGGCGCAGACCGTCTCGTACTTCGGCGACGAGATCTCCACTCTGGCCCTGCCGCTGCTGGCCGTGCTGGTCTTCGAGGCGACCCCCGCCGAGATGGGCTACCTGACCGCCGCCGCGCTCGCCCCGAACCTGCTCTTCTCGCTGCTCGCCGGCGCCTGGGTCGACCGGTACCCGCACAAGCGCCGGCTCATGATCCTGACGGACCTCGGGCGGGCGCTGCTGCTCACCGCCGTGCCGGTGGCGTACATGCTGGACCTGCTGACGATGCCGCAGCTCTACCTGGCGGCCTTCGCCGTCGGCACGCTCGCCGTGATCTTCGAGGTCGCCCGGGGGCCGCTCTTCGTCTCCGTGGTCGGGCGCGCCGACTACGTCGAGGCGAACACCCTCATCAACGGCAGCCGGGCGATGTCCCTGGTGGCCGGGCCGAGCATCGGCGGCGTCCTCGTGCAGGTGCTCACCGCGCCGATCGCCCTGGTCGCCGACGCGCTGTCGTACGTCTTGTCCGCGTACTTCCTGGTGCGCATCCGGCCGACGGAGCCGGCACCCGCGCGCGGCGGTGGGCTGGCCCTCGGCGCCGGGCTGGGCTTCATCGCGCGGACGCCGATGATGCGCGCGACCGTGCTCGGCACCACCACGATCAACCTGTTCAACTTCATGTTCATCGCGCTCTTCGTGCTCTACGCCACGCAGGAGCTGGGCCTCGCGCCCGGCCTGCTGGGCGCCGTGCTGGGCGCGGGGGCGGTGGGCGGCCTGATCGGGGCGGCGCTCACCGGCCGGCTGGTCCGCCGCTTCGGCGTCGGCCCGACCCTGCTGGCCGGGTTCGTCCTCTTCCCCGCCCCCCTGGTGCTCATCCCCCTCGCCGGCGGGCCGACACCGCTGATGGTCGGGATGCTCTTCGCCGCCGAGTTCCTCTCCGCCGCCGGGGTGATGCTGCTCGACATCACGGTCGGCTCGGTGCAGACCGCGCTGACCCCGGAGGCGCTGCTGGCGCGGATCGCCGGGGCCCGGCGCACCATCAACTACGGCATCCGGCCGATCGGCGCGCTGCTCGGCGGCGCGCTCGGCACCGCCCTCGGCGTACGGCCGGCGTTGTGGATCGCGACGGCGGGCGCGCTCGCCGGGGTGCTGTGGGTCACCTTCTCCCCGGTACGCCGCCTGCGCGGGCTCCCCGAACAGGCCGACTGACCGGCCTCGACGGGCGATCGGCGGCCCTCCGATGTGGTGTGTCGGCAGGTCCGGCGGTTGAGTGCCCTCGGTCGGGGTAGGAGTTTCGTCGACGATGACGGCTCAACCTGACGAGGAGGATTGCCCGTGACCACGAAGGTCGAGAAGTCCATCGAAGTACAGGTTCCGGTCAGCACCGCGTACAACCAGTGGACGCAGTTCGAGGAGTTCCCCCGCTTCATGGGGGGCGTCCGTGAGGTGCGCCAGCTCGACGACAGGCGCATGCACTGGGTCGCCGAGATCGGTGGCGTCCAGCGCGAGTGGGACGCCAGGGTGCTGGAGCAGGTGCCCGACCGGAAGGTGGCCTGGGCGGCCACCGAGGGTGTGACCAACGCCGGCGCGGTCTACTTCCAGCCCGTCGACGCCGACCGCACCATGGTCAGCCTGCACCTCGAGTACGAGCCCGAGGGCCTGCTCGAGAAGGCCGGCGACAAGCTCAACATCATCGAGCGGCAGGCGGAATCCGACCTGCGGAAGTTCAAGACGTACATCGAGGAGCGCGGCGTCGAGAGCGGCGCCTGGCGCGGCTCGGTCGACAGCGGCCTCGGTGTCGGCACCCCGGGCGTCGAGCATGCCGCCGCCACCCGCGGCGACAGCGGCAGCGCCGGCGTGTCCGGCAAGGCCGTGGCGGCGGGTGCCGCCGTGGCCGGGGCCGCCGCAGCCGCCGGAGCCGCCGCGGCCGCGAAGCGCCGCTCCGACGCCGACGACCGGCCGGCCACCACGACGACCGACACGGAGTACGTGGTGACCGAGGTCGAGGTCGTTCCGGAGCCCGGCACCGCCGGCTACCCGCACCGCACCCTCTGACCTCCCCGCACGCCTGCCCCTGTCGGCGGACGGCCCGGTTCCCCGCGAACCGGGCCGTCCGCTCGTCTCGGTCCGGTCGGTGGCGTCAGCGCCCGTCGGCCTGCACCGTCCAGAGGTGACCGTCCGGGTCGGCGAAGGTGCCCGTGTAGCCCCACGGCTGGGCAGCCGGCTCGACGACGACCTGCGCGCCGGCGGCCCGGGCCCGCCCGACGAGTTCGTCGACCTCGGCCGGCGTCGCGGCCGGGAGGCTGACGAGGCACTCGCTCTGCCCGCGCGGGGCCACCTCGTGGTCGCCGATGACCCAGCCGAAACCGCCGGTGGGCACCAGCATGACGCGGAGGCCGTCGTTGACGGCGTACTGCAGGGGCTCGGGGATGCCGTCCTCGGCCAACTCGCCGATGGCCTCCAGGCCGAGCCCTTCCGAGTAGAAGCGGTACGAGGTGGGGCGGTCGGCGATCGGCAGGGCGACGACGACGGGTGCGTACTGCATGAGGCTGCCTCCGGAGGGTTGACGACTGCGTACGGTCAGTGTGCGGGCCGTCGCGCGGAACTCCTGGTTGCCCCCGCCGTGGCGGGCGTGGTGTCAGGCGCTCCAGCCGGCCGGGTTGGTGCAGGACTCGCGGGAGATGCCCGAGCCGGTCTCCGGCCAGGCGCCGAAGCGCTCCCTGTGCAGCCTGGCGAAGAAGTAGCACATGGCCTCGTACGCGGTGTCGGGCAGAGCGACGGTCGGATCGGCGTGCACCGCCTCGTAGAAATCCCGCCCGAGCGCGACGATGTGGCCCCGGGAGTAGAGGAAACCGTCGTCGGAGCCGTCGGTCACCTCGTGCACGTCGGCCCGGTCGATGTCGTGCAGTTTGCGCTCGAGCACCCGGTCCAGGTCGGTCAGCTCCCGGCTGGACAGTCCCTCGGCGAGCTGGCGCAGGTTGTCGAGGAACCGGTCGAGCCACGCGTCGATGGCGTAGAGGCCCTCGTCGCCGGCTGCCGGGTCCCGCGTCGGCAGCGCGCGCCGGAGCGCGGCGGGCTCGTCGCCGAGCCGTTCCCAGGCCGCCTCGATGAGGGCCCAGAACCGGGCCTCCTCCTCGACGCTCGGCACCCGCACGCCATCCACCAGATCAGTCACGCCGGGAGGGTAGCGACGAGGACCGACAAAAGTCGTGGGTCGCCGACGTACGCCATGCCTCCCGGCCGTGGTCGCCGCCGGCAGGGCCGCGGCACCGCGCGGTCGGGTCGGGCCCGCCGGGGTCAGCGACCGTCGGCGCGGGCGTGCCGGCCGCCCGCGGCGGGCGCCGCCGGGACCGCGCCCTGCTCCGGGTGCCGGGCGGCCCGCTCGGAGACCAACTGGCCGAACAGCCCGCTGGGTCGGCCGCAGTCTCCGCACAGGAAGTTGTCGTCGGGTCGCCCGCCGCCGCAGTGGTCGCAGCGACCCCGGTCGCGCGGGTCGTGGTACGCCCGCAACGCCTCCACCAGGGCGCGGGCGACCGGGGCGCTCAGCGCCAGCCGCGACTCCACGCCCCGCAGGCCGACGACCAGCTCGCCCTGCGGCGCGGCGGCCGGATCGAGGGCGTCGACGCGGGCCACGAAGTCGCGGAGGGCGGCCAGGACGTCATCGGGTGCGGGCATGCGTCGACCGTACGACACGCCTCGCCACCTCGGCGGCCCGTCGTCGCCCGCGAGATCCACCGGCATCTCCCCGCACCCGTCACGCCCACCCGCCCTGCCATCCATAGGGGCATTCGACCCGCAGAGCGTCTCCAGGTGCGCGGCCGATAGGGGTCACCTCTCTGTGTGATTGCCGGCATCATCGTGCCTGCGACGACCGTCCGGTCCGCCAGCCGCCGGCGCCTGCGGGAACTCTCGCGAACATCCTGGGAAGGGACCAACTTGTCCACTCGTCGTCAACTGCTGCGCCTCGGTGCGGCGTCGGGCATCATCGGGGCGACCAGCGGCCTGGCCAGCCTCGCCGGAAGGTTGGGCGCAGCCCCCGCAGCGGCAGGGGTAGCCTCCCCGACGCCCCCGCCCGTGACCCCGTTCACCGTCCCGTTGACCGTGCCGCAGACCCTGCGCCCGGTGCTGCGGACCGCCACCACCGACTACTACTCGGTCACGATGCACCGCAGGCGCCTGGAGATCGTGCCGGGCACCCGCACCGAGGTGTACACCTACAACGGCGACCTGCCCGGCCCGACGATCCGCGCTACGTCGGGTCGGCGGGTGGTGGTACGCCAGCGCAACCGGCTGGACATGCCCACGGCGGTGCACCTGCACGGCGGCGCCACCGCCCCCGGCGACGACGGCTCGGGCGACGCCACGATTCCGCCCGGCGGCGAGCGGGTCTACAACTATCCGAACCGGCAGCCGCACGCCACGCTCTGGATGCACGACCACACCCACCACATGGAGGCCGAGCACCTCTACCGGGGCCTGTCCAGCCTCTACCTGCTCACCGACCGCACCGAGGCGGCGCTCCCGTTGCCCCGCGGCCGGTTCGACGTCCCGCTGGTGCTACGCGACGCGCACCTGGACGCCAACGCTCAGCTGGTCTGGACCATGGACGACGCCGACAACCGGACCACCCTGCTGGTCAACGGGCGGCCGTGGCCGCGCTTTGAGGTACAGGCCCGCCGCTACCGTTTCCGTTTGGTCAACTCAAGCAATCTGCGGTTCTTCCTGCTGCGGCTCGCCGACGGCGGGGACATCACGGTGATCGGTTCCGACGGAGGCCTGCTGGAGGCACCGGTCACCATGCAGCACCTGCTGTTCTCGCCCGGCGAACGGCTCGACGTGGTGATCGACTTCGCCCGCTACCAGCCTGGCACCTCGGTGGTGCTGCAGAACCTGATGGGGCCGGGCCCGGCCGAGCAGGTAGGCCAGGTGATGCGCTTCGACGTCGTACGGGCGAAGGGGCGGGACCGCACCTCGGTACCGCAGCGGCTGCGCACCCTGCCTCCACTGCCCACGCCGACCGTGCGCCGCAACATCGAGCTGCGGATGGACGAGCCGGGCTCCGGTGGGCACCAGGCGTACATCGACGGCAAGGTCTTCGATCCGGCGCGGATCGACACCACCATCGCCTGGGGCAGCACCGAGGAGTGGACGGTGACCAACGCCAACGCCTTCATGCCGCACAACTTCCACATGCACCTGGTGCAGTTCCGGGTGCTCGGCCGCAACGGCGCACCGGCCGATCCCACCGAGTCCGGCCTGAAGGACACTGTGATCGTCTGGCCCGGGCAGAGCGTACGGCTCCAGGCCACCTTCGACACCTGGCGCGGGGTCTACCCGTACCACTGCCACATGGTCGACCACAGCGCGATGGGCATGATGGCCAATCTCAAGATCGTCTGATCCGACCCGCTGGGAGAGTCACACGGGCCAGGACCCGGCCCCGGGCCTTCGGTGTCCGGGGCCGGGTCGTTGCGCGGGCAGCTTGGCGTGGCACGGGGGTGCGGGCCATGTGCGGACGGGATCTCGACGGGCGTGACCGACCTGGAGAAACGAAGAAGCCCAGGTCGTTGACCTGGGCTTCTTCACCGAGCCGCCTGACGGAATCGAACCGTCGACCTACGCATTACGAGTGCGTCGCTCTAGCCGACTGAGCTAAGGCGGCAACGATCAGCAAGTGTACGGCACGACCCGCCGGCGGGCCGAGCGGGTTCCCCATCCGGACATCCGACCCCGAACCGTCGTCCGCCGGACAGCGACCGCCGTCGGCCGGGACTACGCTGCGGCGGGTGAACGACGATCGCGCCCCCGACGTGGATCCGCAGGATGGCGCGGCGGAGAGTGCCCACACGAGCGAGTCGGCGGGCGGGCGGGCGGCGCGCCGGCCACGCGGCACCGATCCCCGGGAGCTGGGCTTCACCCCGCGCAAGCCCGTGCCGTGGCTCGCGCCGTTCCTGCTGATCAGCACCGGCATCCGTACGCTGCTGGCGATGCTCTTCGGGGCGTACCTGGACAAGCGCGAGCTGCAGAACTCCCTCGACGCGGGCATCGCGCGGCAGGTCGGGCCGGACGGCGGGCTCTGGCTGGACTACGTGGCCGACCTGGGCGACGGATTCAACGCCACCTACTCGGTGGCGTACCTGATCGCCCAGCCCGAGCTGGAGGTGGACGGGCACCGGCTGCCCCGCGCGCAGACCCTGGTCATGGGCGGTGACCAGGTCTACCCGTCGGCGGCCTTCGAGGCGTACGAGGACCGGTGCAAGGGGCCCTACCAGGCCGCGCTGCCGGTCACCCCGCCCGAGCGGCCCACGCTCTTCGCGGTGCCCGGCAACCACGACTGGTACGACGGCCTGACCGCCTTCCTGCGGCTCTTCGTCCGGTCCCGCGACCGGCACTTCGGCGGCTGGGAGACCGGGCAGTCCCGCTCGTACTTCGCGGTGGAGCTGCCCGCCGGCTGGTGGCTGCTCGGCCTCGACGACCAGTCCGGCTCGTATCTCGACGACCCGCAGCTCACCTACTTCGACCGGGTCGCCGAGCGGCTGGGCCCGCAGAGCCGGGTGATCCTGGCCGTGCCGGCGCCGACGTGGGTCAAGGCCGCCGACCACCCCACGGCGTACGACTCGATCGACTACTTCATCCGTACGATCGTCGCGCCCACCGGGGCCCAGGTGCGGCTGCTGATCTCCGGCGACCTGCACCACTACGCCCGGTACGCCGGCCCGGACCGCCAGCTGATCACCTGCGGGGGCGGCGGCGCGTACCTCTACCCGACGCACCAGCTCCCAAAGCGCATCGAGGTGCCGCCGCGCGACACCCTCGCCCGGCGGGCCAGCGCCTCCCACCCGTACGAGCTGGCCGGCCGCTACCCGGAGCAGGCCCGCTCCCGGCGGTACGCGTGGGGGATCTTCCCCCGCCTGCCGCTGCGCAACCCGGGCTTCACCACCCTGCTGGGCACCCTGCACACGCTGCTGATGCTGGCGATGGCCGGCGTCGCGACCAACCCGAGCGGGACGGACCAGCGGCTGTTCAGCGTGCCGCTGATGGCGATGCTGATCGTCACGATGCTCGCGGCGGCGTTCTTCGCCAAGCCGCCCAGCTCCGGCGGCAAGCGGCACGCCCGGCACTGGATCCTCGGCGTGGGCCACGGCCTGGCCCAGATCGGGCTGGCCGCCGCCGGCACCTGGGCGTGGCTGGCCCTGCCCTTCTACGACTGGCCGTGGCCGCTGCCGGCCGTCGCCGCGGCGGTGCTCTACGGCCCGGTGAGCGGGCTGGTGGCGAGCCAGTTGGTGGCCGCGTACCTGCTGGTGGCGGGCGCGTTCGGGGTGAACCTCAACGAGCTCTTCGCCGGGCAGGGCATCGAGGACGCCAAGGCGTTCCTGCGGCTGCGCATCGATCCCGACGGGACCCTGACGATCTACCCGATCGCCGTCGACCGGGTGTCCCGCGACTGGCAGGTCAACCCCGACCAGTCCCCGGAGTCCTCCTGGCTGGCTCCGAAGCGGCCGCTGCGACCCCGCCTGGCCGAACCCCCCACGACCCTCACCTGACCCTGCC
>NZ_WAAS01000290.1:0-7603 GCF_008806585.1 Micromonospora sp. AMSO12t | reverse complement strand
TGGGCGGGGGCGTGGTGCCGCCACCCCGGCTGTACACCGCCACGTAGTCGACAAGCATCGGACGGCCGGGGACGGTGGCGGCGGTCGGCGTGGCGCCACCGGCCACCCCGTTCGGGAAGGCCCCGCCCATCGCCACGTTGAGCAGCAGGAAGTAGCCGGCGTGGTTGGTCATCTGCGACCAGTACGGCTCGCCGACCCGGGACTGGCTGACCGAGTGGTAGAGCTGGCCGTCGACGTACCAGCGCAGCTGCTGCGGGCTGGCCGAGGCGTCCCACTCGAACCGGTAGGTGTGGAAGGCCGACTGGCAGGTGCTGCCGGGGCAGGCCCGGGACGCGCCGATGCCGTTGAACTCGTCGCACGGCCCGCCGGGGGCCACGCCGCAGTGCAGTACGCCCCAGACGGAGTTGAGGCCGTTGACGTTCTCCATCACGTCGAACTCGCCGATGCCCGGCCAGTTCTGGTAGTTGCCCCGGTACGGCGAGCCGAGCGCCCAGAACGCCGGCCAGTAGCCGGACGCCTGGGCCCCGATGACGTTGGGCATCTGGATGCGGCCCTCGATGGCCAGCACGCCGCCGGACGGCGGCTTGAAGTTGCTGCGCACGGTCTCGATCCGGGCCGAGGTCCAGCGGCCCGAGGCGTCGCGCAGCGGGGTGATCCGCAGGTTGCCGCCGCCGTCGTGACTGACGTTGGCGGTGCTGTTGGTGTACGTCTGGATCTCCCCGGTGCCCCAGTTCGGCGGGCCGCCGGGATAGCTGGTGCCGGTGTCGATGATCCAGTTGCCGGCGGACGGCAGGGTGCCGGCCGCACCGGTGAAGTCGTCGCTCCACACCAGGCTCCAGCCGGGCGCGGGCGCCGGGACGGCGGCGTTCGCCGTCACGGTCGTGCCGACCAGTGCGGTCGCGGCGGCGGTGAGGAGGGTCAACGCCAGGGTCAGCCGGCGTCGCGGGGGCAGGGCGGCGGGCGCCGCCGGGGCAGGTGTCATTTGACGTGCCTCTCTGCGGGGAACGGGCGAGAGAGCGCTCTCTCAGGAGTTGTACGTGCCGGCTCCGCAGATGTCAACGCCCATCGATGCGGGCTGGCTCGGGGCGCGGGCGGCGCAGCACCGCCTGCTCCCCCGCCGACCAGGCGGTGGTGGTGACCAGGTAGATCACCGCCGCCAGCGGCAGCACCAGCGCCACCAGCACTGTCGTGTACGGCAGCAGCGGCAGCAGCCGGCCGAGCACGGCCGCGCCCGGCCCCTCGGTCGGCGTACCGGCCACCGTTCCCGTCGCCGCCGCCGCGCGCCGCATCCGCCGCGACGTCCACCAGGCGAGCACGAGCAGGGCCGCCAGCAGGGCGCCGAACAGCGGCAGCGCGCCGCCGACCGCCCCGTCGCCGAGGTGGTGGCCCAGCGGCACACCGGCCAGGCGCTCGGCCAGCAGCCCGGTGCCGCCCTCGGCGGTGGTGAAGAGCCGGTACATCACCAGCAGGAACGGGGCCTGGAGCAGCAGCGGCAGGCAGCCGGACACCGGGCTGGCGCCGTTGGCCCGGTAGAGCGCGAACAGTTCGCCCTGCAACCGGGTGGGGTCGTCCGCGTACCGCCGCTGAAGCTCGCGGACGTCGGGGGCGAGCGCCGCGCGGCGCCGCTCCCCGCGGACCTGCATGAGGGTCAGCGGCGAGATCAGCAGCCGGACGACGACGGTGAGGGCGACGATGGCGGCGGCCGTGGCCGCGTCGCCGGCCAGCGGTTCCAGCAGGGTGGTGAACCAGGTGAGCGCGCGGCCGGCGGCGCCGACAGCGTCGTGCAGAGGTGCGAAGGCGAGCATGGGTGACCCCTCGGTCCGATTCCGGGTGCCGGTCCGGCGGGAAGGCGGGTCGCCGGACGGGCGGATGGCGGCGGAATCGGCCGCGCGGCGGTGCTACGCGGCCGAGGGGAACGGCCCGGGCGCGCGGGGACGGGGACGCCCGGCGGCGTCCGGGTCGACCTGTCGCGGCACCCGGCGGCGGCGGGCCCGGGCGCGCAGGGCGGCGGCGCGGCCGGCCCGGGGCGTGTCGACGACGCCGGCCGCGTGCGCCGCGAGCGCGACGGCGAGCAGCGCCACCGCGGCGAGCGCGGCCCCGGCGAGCAACCCGGCCGGGCGGTCGGCGAGCAGGGTCAGGTGGGCGAGGGCGTACGCCCACGTCCCCAGCACGATCCCCAGCAGCCCCGGCACGCCGACCAGCCTAGGACCCGCTGTCACGCCACCCGGCCCAGTTCGCGCAACCGGCCTCCCGCACCCGCTCTGACCTGCGCTTATGCGACAGGTCCGGGGTGGACGGAGGCGCGGCGGAAGTGGTACGACTTGGGTGCGTCGACAGCCGACGCCGGTGTGTCGTCCTTCTCGGTCGCCGGTGTGCTTCCGCGTCGTCGGGATGCCACGCCGACCCGGGCGGTGGGAGCGGGTCCTCCCGGTACACCGTCGGCACCGGGCGCCCGCCCCGGCCGACGGGCCACCTCGACGAGGTGGCGGGCCATTCTGAGGAGCTGCCGTGCCCCACAACCGAATCCGATCGAGGCACCAGCCCTTCGAGATCGCCATCATGGCGACCGCCCCCGTGTGCGGCGTCCTCCTGATCGTCCTCGACGTCCGGCCGCAGTCGGTGGAGATGGCCATGCCGGGGCCCATCCAGGCGGGGTGGGAGTCGGGCCTCATCGTGGCCGGCGTCGCCGGGCTGCTGGGCGTGCTCTGGCCGGGCCGGCTCTCCACCGGCCTCGGGATCGAACTCGCGTCGGTGCTCGCGCTGGGCACGATCACCGGCATGTACGCCGTCGCCCTGGCGGTGGTCGCCGGCGCGCAGGGGGTCGCGGCGATGTCGTTCGTCGTCGCGGTGGCCGTCGGCTCCGGGTGGCGCGCCGTCCAGATCGCGCTCGACCTGCGCCGGCTGGCCCTGGCCGGCCAGGCCACCCAGTTCGCCGGGGTGGCCGTCGGTGGCACCTTCTCCGCCAGGGGTGGGACGTGAACACCACGGCGCCGGCCGCCCCGCACTGGGTGCAGGTCCTGCTCTCCGTCCTCGGCGTGCTCGGGGGGACCGGCGGCCTCGCCGTCATCGCCACCGTCATCGTGCAGCGGGGCAAGTTCAAGGCGGACGCCGCCGACACCCTCACCGACGCCGCCCTCACGCTGGTGCAGCCGCTGCGCACCCGGGTCGCCGAGTTGGAGGAGGCCGCGCTGCTCACCCGGGCGCAGCTCGACTCGGCCCGCGAGCAGGAACGGCAGCTGCGGGCGACGGTCTGGGACCTGCGCCAGACCCTGGACCGGTGGCGGGAGGCCATCCTGGCCCCGGACGCCACGCTGCGCCGCGTCCGCGCCCTGGTGCGCGACGGCGAGGACCGCTGGCCACGGTGACCTGCGGGTCGCGCACGGCGTGATCCCCTTTGCGGGCGCGCGGCGGGCGACACGCCGGGGCCGCGTTTCTCCGCCTCCGCACGGTGGGTAACCACTGACCGACCCCGCGCGGACGGACCGCTGCCGGGCGCGAACGGACGGTGGTGACGATGACCGGCCAGGTGGCGGAGGCTCCGAGCGGTACGGCCGAGGGGACCAACCTGCTCACGGTGGGTGTCGAGGAGGAGTTCCTGCTCGTCGACCCGCACACCGGGGCCGCGGTGCCCGCTGTCGACCTCGTCATGGAGCAGGTGCCGCCCGAGCTGCGCGGTCAGGTGGAGCGGGAGTTCCAGACCAGCCAGATCGAGATCGGCAGCCCGCCCGGCCTGGAACTCTCCTCGATCCGGCACTCCCTCGGCGTGCTGCGGGCCGCGCTCGCCGACGCGGCCGAGCGGGCCGGCGTACGGCTGCTCGCCATCGGCACCGGGCCGGTCGACGGTCCGGTGCCCCCGGTGGTCGACAAGCCCCGCTTCGACCGGATGATCGAGCGGTTCCGCCTGCTGGTTCCCGGCCCCGGCAACAACGGCATGCACGTGCACGTCGGGGTGCCCGACCCGGAGACCGGCGTGCAGGTGCTCAACCACGTCCGGCCCTGGCTGCCGGTGCTGCACGCCGTCACCACCAACTCCCCCTTCGCCAGGGGCGAGGACACCGGGTACGCGAGCTGGCGGTCGGTGGAGTGGGAGCGCTGGCCGTCGGTGGCGCCCACCCCGTACCTGGAGTCCCACGAGCACTACGAACGGCTGATCCGGCAGTTGATCGCCAGCGGCGTGATGCTCGACGAGGGGATGCTCTACTGGTACGCCCGCCTGTCGGCCAAGTACCCGACGGTGGAGATCCGCATCGGTGACGTCTGCCCGTCGGTGGACGACGCGGTGCTCGTCGCCGCGCTGGTCCGGGCCATGGTGGCGACCGCGATGGACGACATCGCCGCCGGGCGGCCGGCCCTGCGTACCGACCACCACCTGCTGGTCGCCGCGCACTGGCGGGCGGCCCACGAC
This sequence comes from Micromonospora sp. AMSO12t, assembly GCF_008806585.1. Classification (NCBI taxonomy): domain Bacteria; kingdom Bacillati; phylum Actinomycetota; class Actinomycetes; order Micromonosporales; family Micromonosporaceae; genus Micromonospora; species Micromonospora sp. AMSO12t. Next base: position 3,198 of record NZ_WAAS01000290.1, on the reverse strand, counting down.
GGGCTGGAGGGGGACGGCGTCGACCTGACCGACGGCGAGCTGCGGCCGGCCTGGGAGCTGTTCGACCAGCTGATCGAGCGGCTGCGCCCGGCGCTGGAACGGCACGGCGACCTCGACGAGGTGACCGGGCTCGTCGCCGGGCTGCGCCGGCACGGCAGCGGGGCGGCCCGGCAGCGCGCCGTCTTCGCGCGTACCGGCAGGCTCGTGGACGTGGTGGAGGACGTCGCGCGGCAGACCCGTGGCGCGGGCCGCTCGTGACAGGATGATGAACGTGGCGCAACGGCTGATCGTCATCGGTGGGGACGCTGCGGGAATGGCGGCGGCGTCGCAGGCTCGACGCCGGCGGGACCGCGGCGACCTGGAGATCGTCGCCTTCGAGCGGGGGCACTTCACGTCGTACTCGGCGTGCGGCATCCCGTACTGGATCAGCGGGCTGGTGCCCGAACGGGACCAGTTGATCGCCCGCGCCCCGGAGACGTTCCGGGAGAAGTTCGACATCGACGTCCGGCTCCGGCACGAGGTGACCGCCATCGACCTCGACCGGCACGAGGTCACCGCCCGGGACCTCGACGGCGGCGGCGAGGTCCGGGAGCGTTTCGACACCCTGATGTACGCCACCGGGGCCGTGCCCAAGAAGCCCGGCTGGGCGGACACCGACGCCGGCGGGGTCTTCGGGATGCAGACCCTCGACGACGGCGCCGCGCTGCGCGACTGGCTGGACGCCGAGCCCCGGCCGCGCCGGGCGGTGGTGATCGGCGGCGGCTACATCGGCGTGGAGATGGCCGAGGCGCTGATCCAGCGCGGGCTCGCCGTCACCCTGGTCGAGCAGGCCGAGCAGCCGATGGCCACCGTGGACCCGGACATGGCCGAGCTGGTCACGGACGCGATGCGGGGCATCGGCGTCACCATCCGCACCGGTCTCGGGGTGACCGGCCTGGAGGAGACCGACGGCCGGGTGTCCGCGGTGGTCACCGCCGAGGGGCCCATCCCCACCGATGTGGTCGTCCTCGGTCTGGGCGTACGCCCCAACACGGCGCTCGCGGAGGCCGCCGGCCTGCCGCTGGGCGTCACCGGCGGGATCCGGGTCGACCGCCGGATGCGGGTGCAGGGGGTGCCGGACGTCTGGGCGGCCGGTGACTGCGTGGAGACCGTGCACCGGGTGACCGGGCTGCCGGTGCACGTGCCACTGGGCACCCACGCCAACAAGCAGGGCCGGGTCGCCGGCATCAACATCGGCGGCGGGTACGCCACCTTCGCCGGGGTGATCGGCACCGCCGTCACCAAGGTCTGCGACCTGGAGGTCGGGCGCACCGGGTTGCGCGAGAAGGACGCCGCGGCGGCGGGGTTCGAGTTCGTCTCGGTGATCGCCGAGTCGACCAACCGCGCCGGCTACTACCCGGGCGCCCGGCCGATGACGGTGAAGCTGATCGCGGAGAAGCCCAGCGGGCGGCTGCTCGGGGCGCAGATCGTGGGCTGGTCCGAGGCGGCCAAGCGGATCGACACCCTCGCGGTGGCGCTGTGGAACGGCATGACGGTGGACGACATGACCGCGCTCGACCTGGGCTACGCCCCGCCGTACGCCCCGGTCTGGGACCCGGTGCTGATCGCCGCCCGCAAGGCCGTCGACGCCCTGGCTGCCGTCGGCCGCTGAGCGTCAGGTGTGAGGAAGGGGCCCTTCCTTGCGTGCGGCTGTCGGGGGTGGGGGTTAGCGTGTGCCCGCTCGCGCCCCACCGGTCACGCCAGGCCGGTCGCTGACCCCCCTCGGAGGCCCCCATGCCGCAGGAGACGACCTACCTCGAACTGTCCGAAGCGGATGGTGCGCACAAGTTCTACGAGGTCGTCGTCGACGATGCCGCGCTGACCGTCCGCTACGGCCGCATCGGCGACCAGGGCCAGGTCAAGACCACGGCCTACGCCGACAACACCAAGGCCCGCGCGGCGGCGGCGAAGAAGATCGGCGAGAAGGTCCGCAAGGGGTACGCCCCGGCCGTGCGCGGCGTGCGGCAGAAGCGCGCCGTCTCCCGGCGGCAGATCGTCAGCACCCGCTCCACCGCCCGCACCGCCCCGGTGCTGTGGCGCTACGACTCCGGCGCCCCCGCCTTCGGCATCTTCGTCGACGGGCAGAGCTGCATGGTCGGCAACGAGCGCGGGGTCATCACCACGCTCGGCCACGACGCCCGGGTGCTCGACCAGGTCCGCCTCCCCGACGGGGTGAAGTGCATCGTCGCCGACGACGCCTGGATCTACGCGGGCTGCGACGACGGCAACGTCTACGACCTGTCCGGCAAGGTGCCCCGGGTGGCCTACGAGATCGCGCCGGAGATCGACATCTACTGGTTGGACATCCACGACGGGGTGCTGGGCGTCTCCGACGCGGGCGGCGGCATCGTCGCCGTCGACCACGAGGACGAGTTCCTCTGGCGCCGGCAGGGTCGCGGCCGGTCGGCGTGGATGGTGCGCTGCGACGCCGACGCGCTCTACCACGGCCACTCCCAGGGGGTGACCAGCTACGACTGGCGGACGGGCCAGGAGCGGTGGCACACCCGTACCGGATCGGTGCTCTTCGGTTGGCAGGAGCGCGACGCGGTCTTCGCGGGCACCGGCACCCGGGAGGTGGTGCGGCTGGCGAAGGACGGTCGCGCCGAGCGCACCTACCGCTGTGACGCCCCGGTCTTCTCCTGCGCCACGGCCGAGGGCGGCCGGTTCGTCTTCGCCGGCGACAGCCAGTCCTCGATCTACTGCTTCGACGCGGCCGGCAACCGGCTGTGGAAGCTCGGCACCGGCTGCGGCTCGGCCTACTCGATGCAGTACCACGAGGATCGGCTCTACGTCGTCACCACCAGCGGCCACCTGGCCTGCATCGACGCCAGCGAGCCGGCGATCCGGGCGGCGGAGGCCGGCAGCGTGCCGGAGGTGGTCGACGTCAAGGCCCCGCCCCGGATGCCGGAGCCGGCGGCCTGGACGACGGTCGAGGTGACCAGCGACGTCGACGGCGGCGTGGTCGTGCAGTGCGTCGAGGACCGGGGACGGCTGCGGGTGCATGTGGTCTCCCCCGGTTTCCACCGGGACTGGTCCGTGCAGTTCCCGAAGGGCATCCGCGAGCCGGGCGCGCGCTACCTGGTCACCCAGGTCCGCGAGTCCGGCCGGGGCGGCTTCTACCGCGCCCACGGCGACATCCGCCGGTTGCGCTGACCGCGC
>NZ_WAAS01000289.1:0-7636 GCF_008806585.1 Micromonospora sp. AMSO12t | reverse complement strand
CGCTCGCCTGTGGACGACGGTCGTCCTGTGGACGGCCCCCCGGAGGGCCGGGCGGTCTGCTAGGCGCGCTGCTTCCTGGGCGTGCCCGGCAGCGCCGGCGAGGCCCTAGGCTGGGACGGGCGCACGGCGGAGCCGCCGCCGTCCGGCCGGGGAGGTCCTCGATGACCACTGTGCACGATGCCAGCGGGCCCTCCCGCCTGGCGGAACCCGGCGAGGGCATCACCGCCGAGGAGTTGCAGCTCGCCGCCCGCAACCACGGCATCCCGCTGGAGGCGCTGCGCTACGACGTGACCCCGGCCGGCCTGCACTACCTGCTCATCCACTACGACATCCCGGACCTCGACCCGGACGCGCACGCGCTGACGGTGGCCGGCGCGGTGGACCGGCCGCTGGCCCTCGACCTCACGGCGCTGCGCGAGCGGCCCCGGGTCACCCGCCGGGTCACGCTGGAGTGCGCCGGCAACGGGCGCGCCCTCTTGCACCCCCGGCCGGTGAGCCAGCCGTGGCTGGTCGAGGCGGTCGGCAACGCGGAGTGGACCGGCACCCCGCTGGCGCCGCTGCTGCGCGAGGCGGGGATCGCCGCCGACGCCGTGGACGTGGTCTTCACGGGCGCCGACCACGGCGTGGAACGCGGCGTCGAGCAGGACTACCAGCGGGCGCTGCCGGCCGCCGACGCGCTGCGCGAGGAGGTGCTGCTGGCGTACGAGATGAACGGCGCTCCGCTGCTGCCGCAGCACGGTGCCCCGTTGCGGCTGATCGTGCCCGGCTGGTACGGCATGGCGCACGTCAAGTGGCTGCGCGCGATCGACGTACGCACCGAGGCGTTCGACGGCTACCAGAACGCGGTCGCCTACCGGCTGCGGCGGGACGCGGACGACCCCGGTGTGCCGGTGACCCGGATCGAGCCGCGGGCGCTGGTCCGGCCGCCCGGTTTCCCCGACTTCATGTCCCGCACCCGCGTGCTGCGGCCCGGTCCGTGCACGCTGGACGGTCGCGCCTGGTCCGGCCACGCCCCGGTCGTCTCGGTGGAGGTGACCACCGACGGCGGGGCCAGTTGGCGACCGGCCATCCTGGACGAGCAGGTCGGCGGGGAGTTCGCCTGGCGCCGTTGGCGCTACGAGTGGGCGGCGGAGCCGGGGCGGCACGTCCTCGGGGCCCGCGCCACCGACGCCTCCGGGCGCAGCCAGCCGGTCGAGCAGGCGTGGAACCGGGGCGGCTTCGCCAACAACCTCGTCCAGCGGGTCGAGGTCGTGGTGCTGGCGGGGTGAGCCGGGCTGCCGGGGAGGACTGGGGCGACGGCCGCGCGGCGGTGGGGGCGCCGATGGGCTCGTACGCCCGGCGGTGGGTCAGCCGGGCGGGCGGCGGAGCGGTGGGTCAGCCGCCGAAGCCGGAGTCGGCGGGCAGCGAGATGTCGGGCTTCTCCAGCTCCTCGACGTTGACGTCCTTGAAGGTCATCACCCGGACGTTCTTCACGAACCGGGCCGGACGGTACATGTCCCACACCCAGGCGTCGTGCATCTCGACCTCGAAGTAGACCTCGCCGTCGGAGTTGCGCACGTGCAGGTCGACCTGATTGGCCAGGTAGAACCGGCGCTCCGTCTCCACCACGTAGGAGAACTGGCGGACGATGTCGCGGTACTCCCGGTAGAGCTGGAGCTCCATCTCGGTCTCGTACTTCTCGAGGTCTTCCGCGCTCATCGCACTCCGCCTTCCATGACCACATCTTCCCCCACCGACGCCGGAGGCTGAGGCTGCTCGCCCAACGCCACGCCGACGGTACCCCCTGGCGGGCAGGAGCGCTCCATCGGCTCGTCCCGCCTCGCGTCCGCCGGCCGGCGCGCCCGGGGCGGGGCGCCGTCGCGACCGGACACCGTCGCCACGTTGACGTACGAGAACCGGTGCTCCCGACACGGCCCCCGGTCCCGCAGCGCCGCGGTGTGTTCCGCGGTGATGTAACCCTTGTGCTCGGCGAACCCGTAGCCCGGGAACGCCCCGTCGAGCTCGACCATCATCCGGTCCCGGGTGACCTTGGCGAGTACGCTCGCCGCCGCGACGCAGGCGGCCACCCGGTCGCCCTTCCACACGGCCAGCCCCGGCACGTCGAGGCCGTCCACGCCGAAGCCGTCGGTCAGCACGTAGTCGGGGCGGGTCGTCAGCGACGCCAGCGCGCGACGCATCGCGGCCAGGTTGCTCACGTGCAGGCCCCGCTCGTCGACCTCTTCGGCCGGGATCACCACCACGGCGTACGCCAGCGCGCGGGCCACGACCTCGTCGTGGATCCGCTCCCGGCTGGCGGGGGTGAGCAGCTTGGAGTCGGCCAGCCCGTCGATCTCGCCGCGGCGGCCCTCGGGCAGGATCGCGGCGGCGGCGACCAGCGGCCCGGCGCAGGCGCCGCGACCCGCCTCGTCGGCCCCGGCGACGTGCCGGAAGCCGCGCCGCTGCAACGCGCGCTCCAGCGCGTAGAGCCCGCCCTCGCGGCGCACCACCGTGCGCGGGGGCGTCAGCACGGCGCGTCCTGTCCGGCCGTGGGCGCGGGCGAGGCGGCCAGCGCCCGGGCCAGCACCGTCGTCAGGTCCGGCGGGTAGTACCGCTCGCCACTGACGGTCAGCTCGTCCGGCGACCACCACCGGTGGGCGGCGACGGTGGCCCGCTCGATCTCGCTGAAGCCGGCGGTGTCGACCTCGTGGCCCGCCACCCGCACCAGGAAGAACTCCTGTTCCTGCCGGTACCACACGCCGTCGAAGGGGAACTCCGTCACGTCGCGGTGCACGGGCGCCCCGAACGCCGGGGCCGGCAGCCGCAGCCCGGTCTCCTCGGCCAGCTCCCGCGCCGCGCACTCGGGGTAGGTCTCCCCCTCGTCCAGGCCGCCGCCGGGGGTGAACCACCAGCGCCCGTGCTCGGGACGGGCCGGGTCGGAGCCGCAGAAGAGCAGCACCCGACCCGCCGCGTCGACGAGCAGGACGCGCGCGGCACGCCGGGGGGTGTAGACGGTCACCGCACCAGCCTGCCAGACGCCGCCGACAACGCACACGCCCGGCGGCCCCTACGGTTCGGGGATGGCCTCGTACGGCTTCGGGACGCTCAGCCAGGTGGCCCGGCCGAACGGCCAGAAGACGGTGAAGGCCCGCCCCACGACCTCGCCCTCGGGAATCGTGGCGACGGTGATGTCCTGACCGGACTGCTGCCAGTGCTCCAGCGAGTCGCCCGACGCCTCGCGGTGGTCGCCCATCACCCAGAGCCGGCCCTTCGGGACGGTGATGTCGAACTCCTCGGCGGTCTTGTCGCCGGGGTAGATGTAGGGCTCGTCCAGCGACTTGCCGTTGATCACCAGCCGGTCCTGCGCGTCGCAGCAGACCACGTGGTCGCCGCCGACGCCGATGACGCGCTTGATGAAGTCCTCGCCGTCGGGGTTGGCGCTCCACTCCATGGGGGCCTTGAAGACGATCACCTCGCCCCGGTGCGGGGACCGGAAGTCGTAGACCAGCTTGTTGACCAGCACCCGATCGTCGATCTGGAGGGTGTTCTCCATCGACGGGGAGGGGATGAAGAAGGTCTGCAGCACGAAGGCGCGCACCAGCACCGCGACCAGGATCGCCACACCCAGGAGGATGGGCAGCTCCTTCCAGAAGGAACTGCGCGGCTTGTCGGTCTGCTCGTCAATCACGGCACGAGCCTACGTTGCCCGGCCCAGCGCCACCGTCCGGAACGCGCGAGAACGGCGAGCGCGACAGCGGTCGGGGCGAACAGCACCAGATCGCCGTCCGGCGTGGGGCGGACCGGGGGCGGGGCGCCGGTGGTGGCGGCCGGCGGGTCGGCGACGTCGTCGAAGGTCGCGGGCACCGACAGGGCGCTCCAGCGCGACGACGGCCAGACCACGGTGAACGCCCGGCCCACCACGTTCTCGATCGGCACCGGGCCCTGGCAGCGGGCGTCCTGGGAGACCATCCGGTGGTCGCCCATGACGAAGATCTGCCCGGGCGGGACCACGATCTCGTCGAAGCGCCGGGACCGGCACTCGCGGGGGTTGGGCGGGATGTCGAGCGGCGAGTCGCGCAGGACGTACGACGACTCGTCGAGCGGCGTGCCGTTGACCAGCACCCGCCCCTCGGCGTCACAGCACTTCACCCGGTCGCCGGGCAGGCCGATGACCCGCTTGATGAAGTCCTTCTCGCCGGGGCGGCTGACGCCGACGAGGTCGCCGACGGTCCGGCTGAGCTTGCCCGCGAACCCGGGCTCCGGCCCCTCGGCGACCTGCGGGGCCCAGCGGTCGGTGCCCCGGAAGACGACGACCTCGCCCCGCACCGGGTCGCGCACGTCGTAGACGACCTTGTTGACCAGGACCCGGTCCCCGACGAGGAGGGTGTCCTCCATCGAGCCGGAGGGGATGAAGAACGCCTGGAGCAGGAAGGTGCGGATCAGCACCGCGAGGCAGAACGCGACGACCAGCAGCAGCGGCAGCTCCTGCCAGAGGGGCATCTGTCGGCGGGGCCGGCGGGCGCGCCGTCGCCAGGGGTCGACGGCGCCGTCCTCGTCAAGCGTCTGCACCACGCCACTCTCCGGTCAGCAGAAATGACACTACCGCCCGGGAACCCTGTCGGGGCTCCCCGGGCGGTAGTGGTCGTCGCTCCGCCGTCGTGGCGGGACGTCGCCCGGCTGCGCCCGTAGCGACCAGGGTAGTGCGGTCCGGTCGGTACGACATACGCGCAGCTCGGGCGGCGTGGCGAGCGCGAGGTCAGCTCGGCTGCTTCTCGCGCTTCTCCTTGATCTTGGCCTTCTTGCCCCGCAGCTCGCGCAGGTAGTAGAGCTTGGCGCGGCGGACGTCACCGCGGGTCACGACCTCGATCCGGTCGATACCCGGGCTGTTGATCGGGTAGGTGCGCTCGACACCGACGCCGAAGCTGATCTTGCGGACCGAGAAGGTCTCGCGCAGACCGTCACCCTGGCGGCGGATGACGACGCCCTGGAAGATCTGGACACGGGACCGGGCGCCCTCGACGACGCGGGCGTGCACCTTGACGGTGTCACCGGCACGGAAGTCGGGGAGGTCGGTGCGCTTCGACTGGGCGTCAAGGGCGTCCAGGATGTTCATCGCTGCGTCCTCGTGAGGCTCACGGCGCACCGTCAATCGGTGCGCGGGTGGGTGATTCTGATCCCCGGGTGGCGGTCAGTGACCCGACCCCGGTCGGGGATCCTCGCAGCCGGCCGCGGCGCGGCCGGTTGCGGCAACCCCCCTACTTTGCCACATCCCCCGTCGGCACCTGAAATCCGGCCCGGTCCAGCGCGGCGACGTCCCGTTTGTCCAGGCGCTGCGGGTCCACCGCGGCGAGCATGTCGGGACGACGCGTCGCGGTGCGGGTCAGCGCCTCGTCCCGCCGCCAGCGGGCGATCCTGCCGTGGTCGCCGGAACGGAGCACCTCCGGCACCTCCAGCCCCCGCCAGGTCGCCGGCTTCGTGTACATGGGGGCCTCCAGCAGCCCGTGGGCGTGCGACTCCTCGGCCAGCGAACCCGCGTTGCCGAGCACGCCGGGCAGCAGCCGGGTGACCGCCTCCAGGATCACCAGCACCGCCACCTCACCGCCGAAGAGGACGTAGTCGCCGAGGGAGACCTCGGTCACCGGCATCCGGGTCGCGGCGTGGTCGAGCACCCGCTGGTCGATGCCCTCGTACCGGCCGCAGGCGAAGAGCAGGTGCGGCTCGGCGGCCAGCTCGTGCGCCATCGCCTGGGTGAAGGGGGCGCCGGTCGGGGCCGGCACCACCAGCCGGGGCGCGGTCACCTCCGCCGGGGCGAGGGCGTCGAGCGCCTCGCCCCACGGCTCCGGCCGCATCACCATGCCGGGCCCGCCGCCGTAGGGCGTGTCGTCGACCGTGCGGTGCACGTCGTGGGTCCAGATCCGCAGATCGTGTACGGCCAGCCGCAGCGTGCCGTTCGCCCGCGCCCTGCCGATCAACGACAGGTCCAGCGGGGCGAAGTACTCCGGGAAGATCGACACGATGTCGACGCGCATGCGGGGGTGCTCCAGCGGTTCTACAGATCGAGCAGACCGGCCGGCGGGTCGACGACGACGCGACCGCCGGCGAGGTCAACCTCGGGGACGATCGCCTTGACGAACGGGATGAGCGCGGTGCCGCCCTCGGGACGGCGCAGTACCAGCAGGTCGGAGGAGGGGGCGTGGTCGATCCGGGCCACCTCGCCCAGCCGGTCGCCGTCGGGGGTGACCACGGCCAGCCCGACGAGCTGGTGGTCGTGGAACTCCTCCGGGTCCTCCGGCGCGGCGACGTCGGCGCTGTCGACCGCGAGCAGGGTGCCGCGCAGCGCCTCGGCGACGTCGCGGTCCAGGCTGCCCTCGAACGCGACAAGCATCCGTCCCTGGTGCCAGCGGGCGGACTCCACGACCAGTTCGGCGGGCACCCGGAAGGCCACCCCCTGCTCGGGCGCGGCCGGCGACGGCTGCGGCGCCACGGGCTCGGTGCGGCGCGCCCGGGGCGTCGCCCCAGGCATGGTGCGCAGCACCATGCCTGGGGCGAACCGCGCTTCGGGCTCGTCGGTCCGCACCTCCACGGTGACCTCACCGCGGATGCCGTGCGGCTTGCCGACCCTGCCGACGACGAGCAGCATCAGTACGAGTCGACGATGTCGACGCGTACGCCGCGCCCGCCGATGGAGCCGATCACCTGGCGCAGCGCCTTGGCGGTCCGGCCGGACCGCCCGATCACCGTGCCGAGGTCCTCCGGGTGCACGCGGACTTCCAGCCGCTTGCCCCGACGGGAGTCGACCATCCGGACGCGTACGTCATCGGGGTGGTCGACGATGCCCTTGACCAGGTGCTCCAACGCCGGACGCAGAGGCATGTCAGGCCTGCTCACCGGCGTCGGCAGCGGCAGCCGGGGCCTCGGCCGGAGCCTCGGTCTTCGGCGTCTCGGCCGGAGCCTCGGTCTTCGGCGTCTCGGCCTTGGCGGCCTTCTTGGCCGGCTTCGCCGGCGCCTCGGCCAGCCCGGCGGCGGCCTTCGCCTCGGCCTCGTACGCCGCGGTGCGGTCGACCCGCTCCGGGGCGACCTTCAGCGGCGGCGGGGCCGGCAGGCCCTTGAACTTCTGCCAGTCACCGGTCAGCTCCAGCAGCCGCTGCACCGCCTCGCTCGGCTGGGCGCCGACGGACAGCCAGTACTGGACCCGCTCCGACTTGACCTCGATGACCGAAGGGTCTTCCTTCGGCTGGTAGATCCCGACGAACTCGATCGCCCGGCCGTCGCGCTTGGTGCGCGAGTCGGCGATGACGATGCGGTACTGCGGGTTGCGGATCTTGCCCATCCGCAGGAGCCGGATCTTTACGGCCACAGTTGTTTCGCTCCTGTTGCGATCTCACCTGCCCGGTACGGGCGGTGCACGGGTGAGTGTCGACCGGCACAGTGGGGTTGGGCCGGAGACTGCTCGGTGGACTGGCGACGTGCCCGGGTTAGAGGGCGCCGGACGCGCGCCGGATACCAGCCAGCCATTCTGCCAGATCGGACCCCGATCGCTCGCACCGGACCGCCCCCGGTCACCCGCCGGGCGGCAGAAGTGACCGAAAGCACAGTCGCCGCCCGGCGGCCAGCCCCGCCGATCGGGGGCGGTGCGCCACCGGGACGCGCGGGCGGGTCG
>NZ_WAAS01000288.1:0-7647 GCF_008806585.1 Micromonospora sp. AMSO12t | reverse complement strand
ACGGCCCTCGGGGGCGTTGCGCACCAGCGGGACGACGAGCGTCGCCTCGGTGCCGCCCTTCGCGCCGTCGCGCAGCTCGATGGTGCCGCGCAGCTCGCCGGTGACCAGCGCGCGGACGATCTGCAAGCCGAGGTTGCCGCTCCGCTCGGCGTCGAAGTCGGGCGGCAGCCCACGCCCGTTGTCGGTGACCGAGACGTGCAGCATCTTGCGGAACCGGTGCGCCGACAGCACCACCTCCGGCTCGACCGGACCAGCCGCCTCCGCCACGGGCGCCCCCGGGGCTGGCGCGGCAGGGGCGGGGGTGCCGGGACCGGTCGGGACGGCGGGCGTCTCGGCGGCCGGCGGGAAGCCGTGCTCGACGGCGTTGAGCAGCAACTCGTTGAGCACCATCACCAGCGACGTGGCGACCTCGGCGGGCAGCACGCCGAAGCTGCCCTCGCGGCGCATGCCGACCGTGGCCTCCGTCGCGGCCACCTCCGTGGCGGCGCTGGCCACCCGGTCGACGATGCCGTCGAACTCGACCGCCTCGTCGCTGGACATGGAGAGGGTCTCGTGCACCAGCGCGATGGAGGCGACCCGGCGTACCGACTCCTCCAGGGCGACCCGGGCCTCCGGCATGGACACCCGGCGGGCCTGGAGCCGCAGCAGCGCGGCGACGGTCTGGAGGTTGTTCTTCACCCGGTGGTGGATCTCCCGGATGGTGGCGTCCTTGGTGATCAGGGCGCGGTCGCGGCGGCGTACCTCGGTGATGTCGCGGACCAGCACCAGCGCGCCGATCGGCACCCCGGCGGGCATCAGCGGCAGCGCCCGGGTGAGCATCGTCGCGCCCCGCGCGTCGATCTCCCGGCGGGGCGGCGCCTCGCCGCGCAGCGCCGCGAGGATGCCGTTCGCCGCGTCCGTGCCCTCCAGCGGGTCGCTCGCCAGCCGGCGGTGCAGCGCCGCCAGGTCCTCGCCCACCAGGTGGGAGGCGTAGCCCAGCCGCCGGTACGCCGACTGCGCGTTCGGGCTCGCGTAGGTGACCTTGCCGCCGGCGTCGAGCCGGACCAGCCCGTCGCCGACGCGCGGGGCCGACGTGGTCTCCCCGGGATGGCGCGGCGGCGGGAAGGTCCCGTCGGCGATCATCTGGGCCAGGTCGTCGGCGGTGGTGAGGTAGTTCAGCTCCAGCTGGCTCGGGGTGCGCGCGGTGGAGAGGTTGGTGTCCCGCCCCACCACGGCGATCACCTCGCCGGCCTCGCCGTCGGTGGTGCGCAACCGGACCGGGATCGCCTCGTGCCGGGCCGGCACGTCGCCGTACCAGACCGGGTCGCCCTCCCGCCAGATCCGGCCCTGCCGGTGGGCCACCTCCAGGTGGGCCACCTCGGGCCCGCCGACGATCCGCCCCACCTGGTCGTCCAGGTACGCGGTGGGCGCGGTCGTCGGCCGGACCTGGGCGACGCAGAGGAACGCGCCGTCACCGTCCACGGGCACCCAGAGCAGCAGGTCGGCGAAGGACAGATCGGACAGCAACTGCCAGTCGCCGGCGATCCGGTGCAGGTGGTCGATGTCGGCCGGGCGGAGGCGGGTGTGCTCCTCGGCGAGGTTGCGCAGCGTGGACACGTCGACCAGCGTGCCACGACGGGCGTCACATCGTCGCGGTGACCTTCTTCAGCCCGCGCGGCGCGTCCGGGTCCTCGCCCCGGGCGAGCGCCAGCGCCAGCGCCAGGCGCTGCAACGGCAGGATGTCCAGCAGCGGCGCGTACCGCTCGTCGACCTCGGGGACGGCCATCCGGGTGGCGCCCTCGACGTCGGCGGAGCCGACCACCACCACGTCGGCGCGGCGCTCGCCGAGGCGGGGCAGCACCTCGCCCATCGACCGGCCGCCCGGCCCGGAGCCGACCACGGCGAGCACCGGCACGTCCGGGTCGGTCATGGCGAGGGGGCCGTGCAGCAGGTCGGCGCCGGAGAACGCGAGCGCCGGCAGGTACGAGGTCTCCATCAGCTTCAGCGCGGCCTCGCGGGCGGTCGGGTACGCGTACCCCCGGCCGGTGGTGACCAGCTGGCCGGCGAACCGGTAGCGGGGCGCGAGCTGGGTGGGGGTGGTGTCCTCCAGGGTGCGCGCGGCCAGCTCGGGCAGGGCGGCGAGCGCCTCGCGTTCGTCGGCGGGCAGCGCGCCGTCGCCGGCCCGGACGCCCTCGACGAGCATCAGCAGGGCGAGCAGCTCGGCGGTGTAGGTCTTGGTGGCGGCCACCGCGCGCTCGTGCCCGGCGGCGATGTCGACGCTGAGCTCGGCGACGCCGGCCAGCCGGGAGTCGGGCGCGTTGGTGACCGCGAGGGTCAGCGCGCCGGAGGCGCGGGCGGTGCGCAGCACCTCGGCGAGGTCGGGCGAGCCGCCGCTCTGGCTGACGCCGACGACCAGCGCGTCGGAGAGGTCCGGCTTCGCGCCGTAGAGGGTGACGACGCTGGGCGAGGCGAGGCCGGCGGGCAGGCCGAGCCGGATCTCGGTCAGGTACGCCCCGTAGAGGGCCGCGTGGTCGGAGGTGCCCCGGGCGGTGAAGACCACGTGCCGCGGGCGGCGCTCCGCGATGACCGCCGCCACCCGGGCGATCGCCCCGGCGTGCTCGGCGGAGAGCAGCCGCTCGTAGCCCGCCGGCTGCTCGTCGATGTCGGCCGCCATGCCGGCCCCTGCACGCGTCACGGAAACTCCTCCCACTGCGCGATTGCCGCGCGTTTCCTGCTCAGTCTTGCACGTTTGAGCTGGCCTGAGCAATCGAACGAACAGTAGTGCGCAGATGATCACCATCTCGGCGCAACATCACCTAGGCTTGCCCGGCCCCAACGACCGACGAGCGAGAGGACGACGTGCCCGAGGACGACCGGTCGCTGTCCGCGGCGGAGGAACTTGCCCTGGCCCGTCTGGCCATGGACGACAACGACCTGGCGCACGCCGCCGGTCACGTCGCCGCCGCGCTGGCCCAGGCCCCGACCCTGCCCGAGGTGCACGAGACCCTCGCCCGGCTCGCCGCCACCGACGGCGCGGGCGGCGTCGACCTCTTCCCGCTCCAGGGCCACGCCTTCGTCGGGGCCGTCGTGGCCCGCGCGCACCTGCTCGCCGCCGCCGGCCGGCCCGCCGAAGGGCTGGACCTGCTGGTCGCGGCGACCAGCCACGCGCCGGGGACGGACTGGGCCGGGGTGCCCTGGGTGACCACCCCGGAACTCGCCGAGCGCCTCGAACCGGACCGGGCCGCCCGCATCCTGATGCAGGTCTGCGCCGCCGTGCCCGACCCGGTGCCCCGGGCCGGCCGGACCGCCCTGGCCCCCTACCTGGCGCTGGCCCGCAACGCGGTCACCGTCCACCCCGAGCACGGCCTGCTGCTCGGCGCGGCGTCCGCGCTGGCCAGGCGCGTCGGCGAGGTCGACCTGGCGATCCGTTGGGCCGCCCGGGGCGTACGCGCGGAGCCGTCGAAGATCGGCGAGGTGTGGCTCGGGTACGCGTACCGCAGCGCCGGGCGCACCCGGGAGGCGTTGGCGGCACTCGGCCGGGCCGTCGCGCACGACCCCGACGACCTCACCGTCTACGCCGACATCGCCGGCACGCTCGCCGACAACGGACGGCTCGACGAGGCGCTCGACTGGATCGACCGGGCGCTGGCCCGGGACCCCTCCTTCGAGTGCGCCGTGCACACCGCGCACCGGCTGCGGCACCAGCGCGACGGCGACGTGGCGCACCTGGTCGCGCTCGCCGACTTCGTCCGGGACCATCCCGACGACACGCACGAGCACGGCGACCTGGCCGAGAGCTGCCGGGGCCGGCCCTGGCTCGGGCAGGTCACCCCGGCGACCGGGCCCGTGGTGGACGCGCTGCGTCAGGCCGTCACCGACGAGCGCGTCGGCCTCGGTGCCGTACGGCTGGACCAGCCCCCGCCGCCCAGCGCGCTGCGTGCCGCCGCGACGGCCGCGCCCGGGCTGCGGATCGAGGTGGCCGGCGTGCCCGACCCGGACCCGCGCGAGCCCCGGCGGACGACCACCCGGCAGCTCTGGCGGCCCGACGGGACGACGGTCGTGCCCGCCGTGCCGGCGCCCTCGCCGGAGGCGGCGGCGCGGCTGCGGCAGCTCGCCCACCCGGCGTGGCCACACCCGCCGGCGGCGTACGACGCGGCGGTGGGCCTGGCCACCCTGGAACTGGACGACCTGCTCGGCCTGCTGGCGCACCCGCCGGAGGCGCCGCCGACCGCGTTGGGCCGGGTACTCGGGCAGGACCCTTCGCTCTGGGTGCGCTGCGTCCAGGTGTGGGCGTGCCTGGGCCTGCTGCACCACCGCACCGACGAGCCGTGGGCGGAGTCGACCCGGCGCCGGGTGCTGCTGGACCTGGTCTGGGGGGTCGAGGACTGGGTCACCGAGGCGGCCCTGTTCGCCCTGGTCACCGCCGCCTGGGTCGACCCTGAGGTGCGCGCCGACGTGGCCCGGGTGGTGACCGAGCGGCTGGCCGACGTGGCAGCGGTCGCCCGGACCCGCCCGGCGCCGATCGCGCCGTCGCTGGCGCACCTGGCCCTGGCCAGCCCGGCCCTGGATCCGGAGACGGCGGCCCTGGCCACCGCGCTGACGGCCACCGCGCCGGTCCCCCGGCCGCGTTCCCGCCTGCGCCGCCTCTGGGGGCTCCTCAGGCGGTGAGCCGTCGCCGCCGGCGGCTCACGCGCCGGTCAGCTCCAGCCGCAGGCCGAGCAGGTGCACCCCGTCCACGGGCACCCAGTCCAGCTCCGGCACCCGCACGAAGCCGCGTCGCCGGTAGAGCCGCTGGGCGGAGGCGGCGAAGCCGTCGCGGACGCAGATGACGACGGCGGCACAGCCCAGCTCGGTCGCCCGCGACACGCAGGCCTCGACCAGCGCCGCGCCGACGCCCCGCCCCTGCGCGGCCGGGTCCACCGCCAGCATCCGGAACTCCGCCTCACCCGCCCGGGACAGCTCGGCGTAGCGGGTGCCGGGCAGGACGAGGGTCACCGAGCCGAGCAACTCGCCGGTGGCGTCGTCGACGGCGACGAGCACCTCGCCGTCCCGGGCCCGGGACGGCACGTCGGCGAGTACGGCGGCGTAGCCGTGCTCGTTCTTCAGCTGGCCGTCCGCCTCGTACGCGGCCACCGTCAGCCGGGCCACCGCCGCGAAGTCGGCCGGCCCGGCCCGGCGTACCGAGAGGCCGGTCAATCGATCACCGCGATCAGGTCACCGTCCTGCACGACGTCGCCCTCGTTGACCGCGAGCTGCTTGACGACACCGTCGGACTCGGCGACGACCGGGATCTCCATCTTCATCGACTCCAGGATCACCAGGGTGTCCCCCTCGGACACGGTGTCCCCGGCCGACGCGACGACCTTCCAGACGTTCGCCACCATCTCGGCGCGGATCTCCTCGGCCATCTTCGGGCCCTCCCTCTCGCGGTTGCCTGCCGACGTATCCAATCATGCGGGCGACCTCCGGCGGGCGTGGAGCGGCGCGGGCCGGGTCGATGATCGACTCAGGGGCGGTCCGCCGGCGGGTCGTGCGGCGTGGCGCGGCGTCGGCGGCCCCGGCGGACGACGGCGGGTGCCGGCCGCACTAGCATCAGCGGGTCGGACCCGGCGCCGGGAGGACCGGTGCGTGCACCGGCGCCGAGATCGTGCGCAGGCGGGATCCGACCATCACGAGGAGGTCACCATGGCGAAGAAGGCCCGCAAGAAGAAGGCCCGCAAGAAGAGCGGCGCGAACCACGGCAAGCGCCCCAACTCCTGACCGGCGGGCCGGGCCCCACGGCCCGGCGTCGACCAGTCGGCGCGGACGCCGGTGGCCCGGGTCGTCACGACCCGGGCCACCGGCGTCTGCTGTCTCCGGGGGCACCGACCTCGGTCGGCTGCCGCGCCCGGCCCGACCTCAGTCGGCAAGCTCCTTCGACTCGGTGGTCTCGAAGACGACCAGCTCGGTGAGGCGCAGCCGCAGCCGCTCCCGCAGCTGGTCGGGCGCGGTCTCGTTGCCGCAGCAGCGGGCCACCAGCGCCCGCACCTCCTGCTCGATGCCGTACTCGCGCAGGCACGGGCCGCACTCGTCGAGGTGGTGCCGGATCAGCGTGCGCCGCTCCTCGGCGCACTCCAGATCCAGGTAGAGGTAGACCTCCGCGATGACCTCGCGGCAATCCGTCTCGTGCGGATCTCCACAGCTCATGTCAGACCTCCCGGCCGGCGGAAGCGGTCGAGCCCTTCTTCGACGCCGCGGCGCTGAAGCCCCGCTCTGCGGCGTACTGTTCGAGCAGCTTGCGCAGGTTACGCCGGCCCCGGTGCAGACGCGACATGACCGTGCCGATCGGCGTGCCCATGATGTCGGCGACCTCCTTGTAGGAGAAGCCCTCGACGTCGGTGAGGTAGACGGCCAGGCGGAACTCCTCCGGCAACTGCTGGAGGGCCTCCTTGACGTCGCTGTCCGGCAGCCGGTCCAGCGCCTCGGTCTCGGCCGAACGCAGCCCGCTGGAGGTGTGCGACTCGGCCTCGGCGAGCTGCCAGTCGGTGATCTCGTCGGTCGGCGCCTGGATGGGCTGGCGCTGCCGCTTGCGGTAGGAGTTGATGTAGGTGTTGGTCAGGATCCGGTAGAGCCAGGCCTTCAGGTTCGTGCCCTGCTCGAACTGGTGGAAGGCGGCGTACGCCTTCAGGTAGGTCTCCTGGACCAGGTCCTCGGCATCCGCCGGGTTGCGGGTCATCCGCAGCCCGGCAGCGTAGAGCTGATCGACGAAGGGCATCGCGTCCCGCTCGAAGCGGGCCCTGCGCTCGTCCGTCTTCTCGGTCGTCAACCGCACATCCCCTCGCGTCGGATGCTTTCCCGCCGAGGATACGCGTACGGACGTGCCCGCAGATTCACTTCCGGCGGGTGTGCTCGTACTCACCGTGTGCGTGCTCACCGCGGCCGGGCCGACCGGCGGCACCACCGCGGGCCAGTCCGGGCCGCCCAGCAGCCGTCGCAACTGCCGCGCTCCCCGCTCGTCCCGTTCCCGGACCCGCGTCTCGGTCGGCACCGGTCTCCCCCCTCGCCAGAAATGTCGTCCCGGGGGGTGCAACGCCCCCGACGGGGCGGGGCATTCCGCTCACCTCCCCCGTTCCTGGTCCCGGCGCCGGCGGAGGCCGACGCTGGGACCAGGAAGGGCCTGGGAGGACCGGCGCCGCCCGCCCGAACCGGGCGTCCGGCGCCATCCGATGCAACGACCCGCCGCGGCAGGCGGACACGGCCCGCCGGAGCGCCCGGCGGGGCCGGCGCCCGGATGGGCCAAGCCGACCATCCAGGTCAAGCAGATCGAACCGCTGCTCGCCGAGGAGATCGCTCGCGCCGCCGGTGCTCCCGCCGGACCGGATGCTCCGGTCGGCCCCGCCCGATCATCCGAGACGCCACCGCTCGACACGCCACCGGCAGCGGCACACGCCGCGCCGATCAGCGGACCGCCAGTCAGCACACCACCGGTCAGCGCACCGCCGTCGTCCTCCGTCAGCGCACCACCGACGCCTCCGGTCAGCGCGCCGCCCGCGCACCCGACGAGCAGCCCGCCCGTCAGCGCACCGCCCACGCCCCCCGTCAGCGCACCGCCGGCGCACGCGACGAGCAGCCCACCCTTCGGCGCACCGCCCACGCACCCGACGAGCAGCCCACCGGTCAGCGCACCGC
>NZ_WAAS01000287.1:0-7655 GCF_008806585.1 Micromonospora sp. AMSO12t | reverse complement strand
GCCGCAGCCCCTGGCCGCGCCCGCCAGCACCGGGCCGGCGGACGCCGACGTGCCGAACCCCGACGCGGACCCGGACGTCTCCGGCACGGGCCTGGCGCGCTCCGCCCCCACCACGATCGCCATCCCCCGCATCGGGGTCGACGCCTCGATCATGTCGCTCGGCACCAACCCGGACGGCACCGTCCAGGTGCCCCCGCTGGAGCAGGCGCAGCTGGCCGGCTGGTACGAGCCGGGGCCGAGCCCGGGTGAGATCGGCAACGCGGTCATCGTCGGGCACGTCGACTCCGCGGAGATCGGGCCGGCGGTCTTCTTCTCCCTCGGTGCCCTGCAACCGGGCGACACCATCACCGTCACCCGGGAGGACGGGCAGCAGGCCACCTTCACGGTCGAGTCGGTCAAGGCGTACCCGAAGACGGAGTTCCCGACCGAGCAGGTCTACGGTCCCAGCGACCGGCCCGGCCTGCGCGTGGTGACCTGCGGCGGGACCTTCGACCAGGCCGCCGGCAGCTACCCCGACAACGTGGTCGTCTTCGCCTCCATGCCGGCGTGAGCCGGCAACCACGCGGCAGCCTCCACCGGGGGACACGACGCGGCCCGGCCGGTCGGGAGACCGGCCGGGCCGCGTGCCGTACGCGTCAGGCGGCGGCGGAGGTCCGCACCAGGGTGCGGATCTGGCGCAGCAGCACCGACAGGGCGGCGAGGTCCGCCCGGGACTCGTCGAACTCCCCCATCGCCCGCTCGGCGCGGTGGATCGACGTGGCGTTCGACTGCTCCCACTGGAGCACCCGCTCCTGCGGCGACAGGCTGCCGGCGGTGGAGTCGAGCACCTCCGCGGTCAGCGCGGCCAGCGCGGCGTACAGGTCGTAGCGCAGCGCCATCCGAGCCAGCGTCTGCCAGCGGTCCTCACGCGGCAGCAGGGAGATCTTCGACAGCAGTGAGTCGACCCGGAACCGGTCGGAGAGCACGAAGTAGACCGAGGCCACCTCGCCGACGTCCCGCCCGCTGCTCGCCGCGGTCTCCACCACGTCGAGCAGGCCGAAGCTGTACATCAGCCGGGTCGCCTGCTCGGCCAGGTCACGCGGCAGCCCCCGCTCGGTGAGCGAGTCGATGTGCGCCGCGAGGGAGTCCCGCTCGCTGCCGTAGAAGCGCTCCTCCAGGTCGGGCAGGAGCTGGGCCACCCCGTCGCGCAGCCGGGCGATCTCCGCCGGCACGTCGATCGGCGACCGGCGGTTGGTCACCAACCACCGCACCGCCCGGTCGACCAGCCGCCGGGTGTCCAGGTACACGCTGGTCTGCAACTCCGGGTCGACCTTGTTGTCCAGGTCCTCCACCGCGTCCCAGAGCGCGCCCAGCCCGAACACCTCGCGGACCACCACGTACGCCCGGATGACGTCCGCCGCCGGGGCGGCCGTCTCCTCGACCACCCGGAAGACGAACGAGATGCCGCCCCGGTTGATCGCCTCGTTGACCAGCACCGTCGTCACGATGTCCCGGCGCAGCCGGTGCTGGCCCATCCGGTCGGCGAACCGCTCACGCATCGGCGTCGGGAAGTAGTTGACCAGGACGTCGGTCGTCCACTCCTCGTCCGCGAGCCCTTCGGCCAGGATCTCCGTCTCAAGGACGATCTTGACGTACGCGAGCAGCACCGCGAACTCCGGCGCGGTCAGCCCGGACTCGGTCCGCACCGCCATCTCGTCGTCCGGCGGCAGCGCCTCCAGGGACCGGTCCAGCGCCCCCGAGCGCTCCAGATCGGTGATCATCCGCCGGTGCACGGGCAGCAGCGAGGCGGCCTGCGCCTGCGCGTTGTTGATCGCCCGGGCCTGGTCGTAGTTGTCCCTCAGCACCAGCTCGGCGACCTCGTCGGTCATCGCGGCGAGCAGCTCGTCCCGCTCGGGGACGGTCAACGCGCCGTCGGCGACCGCCGTGTTCAGCAGGATCTTGATGTTCACCTCGTGGTCGGAGCAGTCCACCCCGGCCGCGTTGTCGATGAAGTCCGTGTAGATCCGGCCGCCGGTCTGGGCGTACTCGATGCGACCGAGCTGGGTCCAGCCCAGGTTGCCGCCCTCGCCGGCCACCCGGCACCGCAGGTTCCTGCCGTCCACCCGGATCGCGTCGTTGGACTTGTCGCCCACCTCCGCGTTGGTCTGGCTGGAGGCCTTCACGTACGTGCCGATGCCGCCGTTCCAGAACAGGTCGACCGGCGCCGTCAGGATCGCCTTCATCAGCTCCTGCGGCGACATCTGCGTGACGTCGTCGCCCAGGCCCAGCACCGCGCGGACCTGCGGCGAGACCGGCACCGACTTGGCGGTACGCGGGTACACCCCGCCGCCGGCCGAGATCAGTCCCCGGTCGTAGTCCTCCCACGACGAGCGGGGCAGGTCGAACAGCCGCTTCCGCTCGGCGTACGAGGCGGCGGCCTCCGGGTCGGGGTCGAGGAAGATGTGCCGGTGGTCGAACGCGGCCACCAGCCGGATGTGCTCCGACAGCAGCATCCCGTTGCCGAACACGTCGCCGGACATGTCGCCGACACCGACCACGGTGAAGTCCTGGGTCTGGGTGTCGTGACCCATCTCGCGGAAGTGCCGCTTCACCGACTCCCAGGCGCCCCGGGCCGTGATGCCCATCTTCTTGTGGTCGTACCCGGCCGAGCCGCCGGAGGCGAACGCGTCGCCGAGCCAGAACTGGTGCGCCGTGGAGATCTCGTTGGCGATGTCCGAGAACGTCGCCGTGCCCTTGTCCGCCGCGACCACCATGTACGGGTCGTCGCCGTCGTGCCGGACCACGTCCTCCGGCGGCACGATCTCGCCGCTGACGATGTTGTCCGTGACGTCCAGCAGCGCCGAGATGAACTCCTTGTAGCAGACGACCGCCTCGTCGCGGTCCCCCGGCTTCTGCTTGAGCACGAAGCCGCCCTTGGCGCCCACCGGCACGATGACGGCGTTCTTCACCATCTGCGCCTTGACCAGGCCGAGCACCTCGGTGCGGAAGTCCTCCCGGCGGTCGGACCAGCGCAGCCCGCCCCGGGCCACCGGCCCGAACCGCAGGTGCACGCCCTCGAAGCGCGGCGAGTACACGAAGATCTCGAACTTCGGCCGCGGCGCCGGCAGGTCCGGGATCGCCTGCGGGTCCAGCTTGAGCGCCACGTACGACTTCGGCCGCCCGTCGGTGCGCTTCTGGTAGAAGCTGGTGCGCAGGGTGGCCTGGATCATCGTCAGGTAGGCGCGCAGGATCCGGTCCTGGTCGAGGCTGGCGACGTCGTCCAGCGCGGCCCGGATGTCGCCCACCAGCTCGGCGCTGCGCTGCTGCCGCTGCTCGTGGCCGTCCTCGCCGGGCGCGAACCGCACCTCGAACAACTCCACCAGCAGGGCGGCGATCCTCGGGTACGCGATGAAGGTCTGCTCCATGTACTCCTGGGAGAAGACCGTGCCGGCCTGGCGCAGGTACTTCGCGTACGCGCGCAGCACCACGACCTGCCGCCAGGTGAGGCCGGCGCGCAGCACCAGCTCGTTGAAGCCGTCCACCTCGGCCTCGCCCCGCCACGCCGCCGCGAAGGCGTTCTCCACGTGCGGGCGCACCTCGGACAGCTCCTGGTGGCCCTCCGGCAGCCGCAGCCCGAAGTCGTAGAGGTAGACCCGACCGTCGATCCGGTCCACCTCGTGCGGGTGCTCGTCGACCACCTTGACGCCGAGCGAGTGCAGCACCGGCAGCACGGCGGAGAGCATCATCGGCTCGCCGTAGCGGTAGACCTTGAAGCGGACGTCCATCGCCTCGTCGACGTCCGGCCCCCGCCCGCCGGCCCGCGGCGCGAGCTGCTTGCGGAACAGGTGCATCTCCAGCTGGCCGGGCTCCTCCAGCAGCTCCAGCTTCGCCAGGTCCTTCATGGCCTCGTACGGCGTGTGGCCGTCCTTGTAGCCCTCTGGGAAGGCGTCGGCGTAGCGGGTGAACAGGTGCTTGGCCTGCTCGTCGCCGAGCTTGCGCTCCAGCACCAGCCGGTAGTCGTCGTCCCAGAGCCGGGTCGCGTCGGCCAGCTCCTCGGCGAGCAGGTCGGCGTCGATGTCGCCCGGAGTCCTGCTCGGGTCGGTCCGGACGATGAAGTGCACCCGGGCGAGCATCGACTCGGTGACCCGGGTCGTGTAGTCGACCCCGACGCCGTTCAGCTCGCGCAGCAGGATGTCCTGCATCCGCAGGCGGTTCTGGGTGGTGAACCGGTCCCGGGGCAGGTAGATCAGGCAGGAGATGAACCGCCCGTACGCGTCCCGGCGCAGGAACACCCGCAGCTGCCGGCGGCCGGCCATCCGCAGCACCCCGATGACCGCGTGGTAGAGGTCCTCGGTCTTGATCTGGAACAGCTCGTCGCGCGGGTAGGTCTCCAGGATCTGGAGCAGGTCCTTGCCGGAGTGGCTGCGCTGGCTCAGGCCGGAGCGGTCCAGCACCTCGGCCACCTTGCGGCGGACCACCGGCAGCTCCTGCACGCTGGTCCGGTACGCGGCCGTGGAGAACAGCCCCAGGAAACGCCGCTCGCCGATCACCTCGCCGGCCTCGTTGAAGATCTTGAAGCCGATGTAGTCGAGGTAGGCGGAGCGGTGCACGGTGGCCCGCGAGTTCGCCTTGGTGATGATCAGCAGCCGCTTCTCGGTGACCTTGTCGTGCGCCTCGGGCGTCATCGACGACAGCGGCCTGGCATCCGGGGAGTCCTGGCGCAGGATGCCCAGCCCGGTGCCGAGCACCGCCTCCAGGGCCTGGCCGCTGCCCCGCTCCCCGTCCGCGGCACCCGACTCGCCGGTGTCGACCAGCCGGTACTCCCGGTAGCCCAGGAACGTGAAGTGGTCGTGGGCGAGCCAGCGGAGCAGCTCCACCGAGTCCGTGATGTCCTTCTCCGGCACCGGCGGCCGGTTGTCCGACGTCCGCGCGGCGGCCAGCTCGTCGGCGAGGGCGAGGGCGCGCTGGCGCATCTTCGGCCAGTCCTCCACCGCCTCCCGCACGTCGGTGAGCACCCGCTGGAGCTCCCGGCGCAGCCGGTCCCGCTCGGCGGCGTCGCGTACCGGGTCGATCTCGATGTGCATCCAGCTCTCGACCAGGTCGCCGGCGATGGCGTCGTCGGGCTCGACGTCGGCGGAGACCTCGACCAGCCGGCCCAGCGGCTCGCGCCGGACCACCACCAGCGGGTGGACCAGCAGGTGCACGTCCAGGTGGTGCGAGTTGAGCAGGGCGGTCACCGAGTCGACCAGGAACGGCATGTCGTCGGTGACGATCTCGATGACGGAGTGGTGCTGCTCGGCGTCGGGCTCGTGGATGCGCAGCTTCAACTCGCCCGGTACGCGCTGCTCGGCGAGGTCGCGGTGCGCGCGGGCCGCCTCCAGCATCTCCTCGGCGGTGAAGCCGATCAGCTCCTCGTCCGGCGCGAACCGCCAGAAGCGGCTGACCAGGGTCGCCGCGTCGTGGTCGTCGCCGGCGAGCGCGACCGCCTGGGCGACCAGGCGCTCCACGTTGGGAACGGGCTCATCGAGCTCGTTGTCCTCCACGTCGTCGGCCAGCGCGTCGACGGGCAGGCCCAGATCGTAGAGGGTGTCGATACTCGAACCGGTCATCCCGGTCACTCCTGTGTCGAGCCGGCCGAAGCCGTCCCCGTCGGTCGCCGAATCGAAGCTGTCGTCCCGGCCGGTGTCATCCTGCCGGAGGTCGGGTCCCGGTTTGATCGCCGGACGCCGGTCCATCGGTGCCACTCCCCTCGACCCACCGCATTGTGGGTCACTCTGCCGCCCAGCCTAGGCCCTGCCGTTCCGCCCCTTGCTCGGCGGACCACAGTGCGGACGTCCGGTTCCGGACTTCGTCCTTTCACCCGTTGCGGGTACGAGGTTGGCCGGTTCGGGAGTACCCCGCCACCAGTCGTTCATCACCCGGGCAGCGGCTCTCTTTCCGCACGTCCCGGTGCGGGGGGACGGTGCGGACGGCGCCGCCGTACTAGCGTGCAGGGCAGTTCCGAGATCGGAGATCCGCTTCCATGCGCCTGTCGTACCCCCGCCGCCCCCGCCGCAACCGGCTCCGCCCGCCGCTGGCGCTGCTCGCCGCGACCGCGCTCGCAGCCGGCGCCCTCACCGCGTGCTCGGGCGGTGACGGACCGGAGCGCAGCGTCGACGCGTTCCTGGCCGGCTGGCGCTCGGGCGACCTCCAGGCCGTCGGCCTCGTCGACCCGACCGGCGCCAAGGTGCCGGCGGCCGACGTCGCCCGCGAGCTCAAGGAGCTCTCCGGCGAGCTGGCGGCCACGCCGCCGACGCTGACCCGCCGGGGCGAGGCGAAGGTGACCAAGGACGTCGCGACCGCGGTGGTCAAGGTCGACTGGGCCCTCCCGGGCGGGATCCGTTGGGCGTACGAACGTCCGGTGCGGCTCACCCGCGGCGGCGACGAGTGGCGGGTCATCTGGGAGCCGCAGGTGGTGCAGGAGCAGCTCACCCGGGGCGACCGGCTCGGGCTGCGCCGCGACACCGCCACCCGGGCCGCGGTGCTCGACGCCGCCGGCCAGCCGATCGTGGCGCCCCGACCCGTGGTGCGGGTCGGGCTCCAACCGGGCGAGGTCACGGACCTCCCGGGCCTGACCCGGAAGCTGGACGCGGCCTTCCGGGCGATCCGACCGGCGATCACCCCGCCGGTGGACCTCTCCGATCTGCGCAAGCGGCTCGCCGACGCGGATCCGGGCGCGTTCGTCGAGGTGGCGACCCTGCGCGAGGAGGCGTACCGGCAGATCAAACCACGCATCTACGACCTGCCGGGCACCAAGTTCCGCAGCGACAAGCTCGACCTGGCCCCCACCCGCGAGTTCGCCCGGGCGGTGCTCGGCTCCGTCGACCCGGCCCAGGCCGACGACCTCGCCCAGCACCCCGACCGCTACGAGGCCGGCGACCTGGTCGGCCACGGGGGCCTCCAGGGCCACCACGACGAGCGGCTACGCGGCGCGCCGGGGCTGACCGTGATCACCGAGCGCCCCGGCCCGGACGGCACGCTGGTGCCCACCGGCACCGAGGTGTTCCGCAGCGAGCCGAAGTCGGGGCAGCCGGTCAGGACCACGCTCGACGTGGCCACCCAGAACGCGGCCGACACCGCCCTGCGCGGCGAGAAGCGCCGGGCGGCGCTGGTCGCGGTGCGGATCAGCGACGGCGCGGTGCTCGCCGCGGCCAACGGTCCCGGCGCCGCCGGGGAGAACCTGGCCTTCACCGCCCAGGTTCCGCCGGGCTCCACCTTCAAGATGGTCAGCGCGCTCGGCCTGCTCGACCGGGGCGCGGTCACGCCGGACGCGACGGTGGACTGCCCGAAGACGTTCACCGTCGACGGCAGGCCGTTCAAGAACTCCGACAACTTCGTGCTGGGGCCGGTGCCCTTCCGCACCGACTTCGCCAAGTCCTGCAACACCGCGTTCGCCGCGCTGGCGCCGAAGCTCGGCCCCGACGGACTGGCCGTGACCGGTCGTTCCCTCGGGCTGGAGGGGCAGTGGGACGTCGGCCTCGACGCCTTCACCGGCAAGGTCTCGGCGAACGGCGGGGCGACCGAGCAGGCCGCCGCCGCCATCGGCCAGGGCACCACGCTGGTCAGCCCGCTGGCCATGGCGTCGGCCACCGCGGCGGTCGCCCGGGGTCGGTTCGAACAGCCGAAGCTGGTCCTCG
>NZ_WAAS01000286.1:0-7705 GCF_008806585.1 Micromonospora sp. AMSO12t | reverse complement strand
TCGGGGGCGCCGTGGTGGGCGGCGGAGTGGTGCCGCCGTTGAGGGCGTCGAGGGTGGCGGTGTACGCGGGCTTCTTGTTGCCGCTGCCGTCGAAGAGCAGCGGGGTGCCGCTGGCCCGCCAGGAGTCCGTGTCCCGGATGCCCCACACGGTGATGCCGGTGCAGCGGGTCACGGCGAGGCAGGCACGCACCACCCGGCCGTAGTTGTCAGCCTGCGCCTGGCCCGAGCCCTCGATGTCCAACTCGGTGATCTGCACGTCCACGCCGAGGTTGGCGAAGCGCTGCAGGTTGGCCTGGTAGTCGGCGGGCACCGGGGAGGCGCTGTTGAAGTGCGACTGGAAGCCGACGCAGTCGATCGGCACGCCCCGGGCCTTGAAGTCCTGCACCATGGCGTACACCGCGTTGCTCTTGGCGTTCTGCCCGTCGGTGTTGTAGTCGTTGTAGCACAGCTTCGCGGTCGGGTCGGCGGCGCGCGCGGCGCGGAACGCCACCTCGATCCAGTCGTTACCGGTGCGTTGCAGGTTCGAGTCGCGGCGGGCCCCGCTGCCGCCGTCGGCGAACGCCTCGTTCACCACGTCCCAGGAGTGGATCTTGCCACGGTAGTAGGTCGCCACCTGGGTGACGTGGTTGACCATCGCCTGGCGCAGCGCGCTGCCGTTGAGGTTCTGCGCCCACCCCGGCTGCTGGGAGTGCCAGGCCAGGGCGTGGCCGCGCACCTGCATCCCGTTGGCGCGGGCGTGGTTGACGATCCGGTCGGCGTTGGCGAAGGTGAACTGGCCCTGGGACGGCTCGGTGGCGTCCCACTTCATCTCGTTCTCCGGGGTGACCGAGGTGAACTCCCGGTTGAGGATCCCGACGTACGTGGCGTCGGAGAGCTTGTTGGCGGCGACCGCGGCGCCGAAGTAGCGCCCCTTCTCGGCGGCGGACGCCCCCAGGGTCGTGCCGGCGCTGGCGCCGGACGCCACCGCGACCGTCGTGGCGGCGACGGCGAGACCGACCACGACCGACGCCAGCGCGACGCGTGGCCGCCGGCGGGTCACCGGGCGCCCGCTGGCACGGGCGAGCATGTTGTCCATGGCAGAGCCTTTCGATGAGCCGAATGGATGAGAAGGCCGCCTCGGCAACCGCCCGCCACGGTGTGGGGCCGGTGGAGTGGTCGCCCGGAGACCACGCCGCCGTCAGCATCCTCGACACCGTGAGTTGATCGAAGCCCTTCCATCGGACCGTATCGGAACATCTCCGGAACCTCAACGCCCGGTTATCGGATTCTTCCGACGGGTGCACGCTGCATCGCCGCCTCGGACAGGCTCACACCCTGCCCGCGAGCCGGACCGGCGCCTACCGGAGCACCGGAAGTTTCGGAGGTCAGGATCCGCGACGCAGGACGTCGACCAGAGCGGCCGGGTCGATGGTGGACGGCCGGTCGCTGACCTGCCCGTCACCGAGTTCGACGATCCGCCAGACGCCGTCGGCGCGCAGGGCCAGGTCCACGGTCACGAACGGCAGCCCCAGCGCCGCCACCGAACCGCTCACCGGGCCCGCGTCGAACGCCTCCGGCGGCGCGTCGTGCGGACTGTCGGGATGGGCGCCGACGAGGACGCAGACGCCGTCGACCCACCACGTGCGGACCTCGGCGGTGGTGAACCGCTCGAACCGGCGCAGCACCAGGCCGCCGACGAGGTCGTCGCCGCGCAGGTCGAGGAAGCGGCTGGCGACCCGCCAGGCGGCATCGCCGTCGTCGAGATCCGGGATGAACGCCGCCTCGTGCCAGTGGTGCTTCATCGACTTGGTGTAGTCGCGCAGCACCGCCGCCCCGCCGCCGAGCGCGCGCCTCGCCCGGTCGAATTCGGCACGCTCGGTGCCGACCGTCCACGCCGAGCGTGGCGTCAGCTCGATCAGGTCCGGGTACCAGCCCGGCAGCTCGTGGGCGCGCCGGTACTGTTCGGCGCTCGTACGCAGGCTGACGCCCCGTCGGGCCAACGCGTCCGCGAAGGCGGCGTACTGCTCGCCGCGCAGCATCCAACCGCGGTAGACCGCAACGCCCTCGGCCGTCACCCGCGACACCGCCCGCGACACGTCGTCACCACGGGTCAACGCGTCGTGGTCGACGACAGCGACCTCGACGCCGGCCTCCCGGGCGGCGCGTGCCTCCGGTGCGAAGTGGGCGTCAGGGTGGCGCGGTCGTAGCGGGTCCGAGGCGACGATCAGGAGCACGGGTGCATGCTGCCCCATCGGCGCTGACGACGCGAGCGCCGCCGGGCCGGCGCGGGACCGGCCGGCGGCACTCCGCCCGTCCCGAGGAAGTCGGTGCCCGCTCCTATGCTGAGCCGATGGACCTGGAGTTCGGTGGTGAGCTGTGGTTCTGGCGGGGCCCTGCGCCGTGGCACTTCGTCACCGTCCCCGAGGACGGCTGCCAGGAGTTGGCCGCGCGATCCGCGGGCGTGAGCTACGGCTGGGGCATGATCCCGGTCGCGGCCCGGATCGGGAAGACCGGCTGGAGCACGTCGCTGTTTCCCAAGGACGGGCGTTACATCGTGCCGGTGAAGGCGGCCGTGCGAAGGGCCGAGGGGCTGGCGGTGGGAGACACGGTGACGGTCCGGCTGGTCGTCGACGGGTGACCGGCCCACACCACACGCAGCAGCGCGACCGCGGCCGACGACACCCCTGACACGACACACCGGGCTGCGGCCGGCGCGGCTACAGCGCAGGTGGGTCCGGCAGGATCCGGAAGGCGACGTCGGCGGACTCGATCCGGGCGAGGTCCTCGGCGTTGATGCCGTGGCCGGTGAACCGCTGCACCGCGACCAGGCCCATCAGCTCCTTGCCACGGTGGTGGTCGGCGAAGTCGAGGCCCACGAGCGCCTCCGCCACCGGTGGTGGCGCGCCGAGGTCGCCGAAGGGCTCCACCGACAGCAGCACCTCGCCGCGCTCGGCGAACGACAGTCGGGTCAGCGCCTTGACGTTCCAGAACATGCTGGCGGCCCGGCCGCCGGCGGACGCGCGCGTCAGCACGGGCCCCGTCGACCCCTGCCAGTCGTTGTACTCGACGGCGAGCACGGCGCCGCCGACGTCCAGCACCGCCACCCACGGGTCGCTCGAGCGCCGCCGCATCAGGTCCTCGCGCAGGGCGCGCATCGACTCCGGTCGGGTCGGGTCCGCCCCGAAGGCGCGCAGCACGTCCGGCACACCTGCCCCGGTCACCACCGTCACCGTCGCGGCCACGTTCAGGGTGCTCTGACGCAGCCACCGGTAGGCGGCTTCGGGCCGTTGGGGCCGCGCCGGCTCCGGCTCGCCGCGCAGCCGGTGGCCGAGCCGGTCCGTACGGGCATGCACGATCTCGGGCGCGGCGGGTGCCTGCCACACCACCAGTTCGTAGTGTTCGACGTCGCGTTCGTCGGTCTCGTCCCGCCCCCAGGCGTGCACCCGCAGCCGGTAGTCGCCCGGCCAGGGCGGGGTGGCCCGACTCAGGCGCGATTCACCGGCGCGGGGCCCGAGCACCGAGGCGCCGCCGACGGCCGCCTGCCAGCTGACCTCGACGATCTCCTCCCAGCCGGTCGCGACGTCCGGCGGCGGCCCGTCCAGGATGCTCAACATGATCCGCACGTGTCCGCTCTCGACACCGGTGCGGATCACCGCACCGCCCGGGACGACCGCGACCAGGCCGTTGCCGCCGAAATCGACCTCCGGGGCATCGGTGCCCTCCAGCAGCGCGAACCGGTGCTCCGACACCAGTGCCGACCCGCTGGAGTGGCGGGGCAGCAGGTACTCCGCCCGGGCCCGGGCGAGCACGGCCGTGGCATAGCCGGTGGGCATCGGGGCCTGCCGGAGCAGCAGGACGGCGGTGCCGATCGCCACGCCGAGCACGGCTGGCGCCTCGGTGGCCCAGGGGTGGATGCCCACCCGGTGCAGGACGGCGGTGGCGGTGGCCACGGCCAGCGCGAGCTGGGCCGCACCGTGCGCCGCGGCGATGTCCTGCTCGGCGGTGGTCCCCGGTTCCACCGTCAGGAGGGCGGCCACCTGCGGGTGGGTGGCCAGCCGGCGCGCCAGCTCGGCGACCAGCGACGACACGCCGGGCCGGAGCTGCTCCAGCACGGCTGCGCCGTTGATCGCCTCGCTCTGCCCGCCCACGCTCAGGATGGAGAACGTGCCGGTGACCGGTGCACCCAGGAGACCGGCCAGGTCCGGGCTGCCGCCCGCCAGGTCCAGCTCCGCCACGGTCAGTTCCAGCGCGCCGAGCAGGCGTTCGACGAGCAACGGCGGCAGCGAGCCGAGAGCGTCTCGCACCGGCGAGTCGTCCGGCCCTGCCCCGGAGCCGGAGCGGAACGGGCCACCGCCCGGTGCCCGACCGTGGATTCGCGGATGGGCCAGGCGCCGTCCTCGTCGGCTGCCCGCAGCCGGCCGAGCTCGGCCGCCGGTGCCGCCGGAACACGGGCGACGACGAGTGGCAACGCGGCCGCCACGGACCCCGACAACTCCGCCACCACCGCATCAGGAACCTCGATCACACGCACCCCCGCCGTCCCCCGTACCGGAAGGCACATTCCTACCATCGACGGCCGACACCGACATCGATCGAGCCGCGAGGGGCACGCCACCGGCGTCGTGCGGTGCGCGGCCCGGCGCGGTCGCTCCACGAGAACCCGCCCTGATCGCGGCGGCGCAGCAGTAGCGCCGGGGCGGATCGACAGGGTAGAAACATGCCAACCCTTCTTTCACGGCGTGATAGAAGTCGCGATGGCGAGAGAGCGCTCTCACAAAGGCGTCGTCCCCCGCCGCCGCCCCCACGAGGCAGGTCGACGACGACCGCGGTCCGGCTACCGGCGCGCCCACCCGGGCCGCGCCGGAACACCTCCCCCACCACGTCGCCGAGCCCGGCACCCGCCCCGGCCGGCGGAGAGGACGAACGATGAGAATGCAGTCCCCCGACCCGCGACGGCGGCTCCGCCGGACGCTCGCCCTCGGCCTGGTGCTGACGGCCGTCGCCAGCACCACCGGCACGGCCGCCGCCGCCGGACCGGCCCGGCACGGCGCCCCGGACTTCGGGCCCAACGTGACGATCTTCGACACCGACACACCGGTCGCCGAGATCCAGGCGACCCTCGACGGGGCGCACGCCCGGCAGGTCGACGCCGAGATGGGCACCGCGCGGCACGCGTACCTCTTCAAGCCCGGCAGCTACGGTACGGACACGCAGCCCCTGCACGTGAAGGTCGGCTACTACACCGAGGTCTCCGGCCTGGGCGCCTCCCCCACCGACGTCACCGTCAACGGCAAGATCGAGACCTACAACCGCTGCCTCGAAGGCGGCGGGACCGGCAACTGCATCGCCCTGGTCAACTTCTGGCGCACCCTGTCCAACCTGTCGCTGTCCGTCAACGCCACAGGCCAGGACGGCTGCCGCTCCTCGGCGAACTTCTGGGCGGTCTCCCAGGCGGTCTCCATGCGCCGTCTCGACATCAGCGGCGGCGGCCTGTCCCTGATGGACTACTGCACCGCCGGCCCGCAGTACGCCAGCGGCGGCTTCATCGCCGACTCCCGGCTGCCCGCCACCACCAACGGCTCCCAGCAGCAGTGGCTCACCCGCAACAGCGAGGTCGAGAGCTGGTCCAACGCGGTGTGGAACCAGGTCTTCGCGGGCACCGTGGGCGCCCCCGACGACGCCGACTTCCCCGACCCGCCGTACACCACGCTGAACACCACGCCCCTGAGCAGGGAGAAGCCGTACCTGTTCGTCGACGACCGGGGCCGCTACCAGGTCCGCGTCCCCGCCGTCCGGCGTGACAGCCGGGGCATCTCCTGGGGCGACGGCATGACGCCGGGCCGCACCATCGGCATCCGGGACTTCTTCATCGCCAAGCCGTCCGATCCGGTGCACGTCATCAACGCCCAGCTCGCCCGCGGCAAACACCTGCTGCTCACTCCCGGCGTGTACGACATCGCCCGCAGCATCGAGGTCCGACGGCCCGACACCGTGGTGCTCGGCATCGGTCACGCCACGCTCACCGCCGTGAACGGCGCCGTACCGCTGGACGTCGCCGGCGTGCCCGGCGTCGTCGTCGCCGGGGTGACCATCGACGCCGGCCCGACCGAGTCGCCGGTGCTGCTGCGGGTGGGGCGCGAGCACGGCCGCAACGCCAGCACCCCGCGCAACCCGATCACGCTCTCCGACGTGTACTTCCGCGTCGGCGGGCCGCACATCGGCAGGACGCGCACCGCGCTGGAGGTCAACGCCGACCACGTCCTGATCGACCACACCTGGGTGTGGCGCGGGGACCACGGCGTCGAGGGCTTCACCGAGGGCGTCAACGGCGACACCGACCGCTGGCGGACCAACACCGGTCGCTACGGCGCCGTCATCAACGGCGACCACGTGACGGCCACCGGCCTGTTCGTCGAGCACTTCCAGCGGTACAACACGGTCTGGAACGGTGAGCACGGCACGACGGTCCTCTACCAGAACGAGCTGCCGTACGACCCGCCGACGCAGGCCGACTGGATGAACGGCGCCGTCAAGGGCTGGGCCGGGTACAAGGTCGGCGACCGGGTGCGGCACCACACGCTGCACGGCGGCGGGGTGTACGTGTTCAACCAGAACAACCCGTCGATCCGCACCGAGAACGGCTTCGAGGTCCCCATCGCCCCGGGTGTCAGGCTGCACCACGTCATGACCGTGAACCTGAGCGCCGGCACGATCGACCACGTGGTCAACGGCGTGGGCGCGGCGGCCGACATGACGCGGGTCGGCGAACCCGTCTACGTCACGCGGTACCCGGCTCCGTAGCCGTTGCGGGAGACCGGGTCGGACGGGGCGCGCACCCCGCCCCGTCCGACCCGGTCCTCAGCCGGCGCAGTTGTTGTTGCGCGCGGGCTGGGTCAGCTTCTCCTGGGTGCCGAACTTCGCGTAGACCCGCAGGTAACACGGCAGCTCGACGTCGCCGTAGTAGCTCTGCACCTCGTTGGCGTAGTGCGTGGTGCCGCTCTGCGCGACCTGCCAGCCGCCGGCGTCGCCCGACTGGATCTCCCAGTAGACGTCGCCGGAGCAGCCCTGCAGGCCCTGCGACCAGGCGATGATGTTGGCCCCGTTGTAGATCTCGGACTGCACGAGCGTGCAGCTCGCCGCCTGCGCCGGGCCGGCGCCGGCGAGCAGCCCCACGGTCAGCATCGCTCCGGCTCCGATCGCCGACATCAACTTGCGCATGCTCGATCTCCTCCACGATGGACGGCAGGTGTCCACCGGAGGGTATCCCGTTCCGGAGATTAGCTCCACGGCCATCGTCGATATTGGCGAAAAGTTTTACCAGCCTCCTCCGGCAGACGTCGGCCGCCCCGCGACGGCCTCGCCGGCACGCCATCCCGCCCCGCCGTTTACATTTAACAAAGTTAATTGATAGCCTCCCGCCATCGACGAGGAGGAATGCCATGCGACTTCGACGTACGATGCCCGCGCTGCTGGCCGGCGCGGCGCTCACCGCCACCCTGGCGGCCATGCCCGCCGTGCACGGCCGCGCCGCCGCGAATACCGCCCCCGACGTCGCCGCCGCGGCCTGCACCGCGCCGGCCTGGGCCGAGGGGACCACGTACGCCGCCGGCAGCCGGGTCAGCTATGCGGGGCGCTCCTACCAGGCGCTCGTGACGCACACGCCCCCGCCGGGCGCCGGCTGGAACCCCGCCGCGACGCCCTCACTCTGGACCGACCTCGGCGCCTG
>NZ_WAAS01000285.1:0-7717 GCF_008806585.1 Micromonospora sp. AMSO12t | reverse complement strand
ACGCCCGGCGCCCCGCCGGTCCCCGTCTGGACGCCGGAGCGGCCCCGGCGGGCGAAGGACGCCATGGACCCTAAGACCACCGGATAACGTCCATGGCGTCCTGATCATCGGGGCACCACCAGCAGCCCGGGCACGGGCAGCGCAGCGGATGGGGGCGTACTGCGGCGGTCTGCGGCGGAGCGGGGCGCGCCGCGAGGCACAATCGTTCCCATGCCGCGACGTGTCACCCCCGCCCTGCTCGCCTCTGCACTGCTCACCGCCGGTCTGGTCGGCTGCTCCGACGACGCCGGGCCGGCCCCGCAGGCGGCAGGCTCCCAGGCGGCTCCGCAGGTGACGGCCTCGGCGCCGCCCGCACAGGCGGCCGGCCCCACCCCGCAGGTGCCCGTCGGTACCGCACCCGAGAAGGCCTTCGCCGTCGGCGTACGGCAGCTGAAGCTGAACCGCGACGGGAAGCGCCCACTGCCGGTGACCGTCTGGTACCCGGCCGCCGGAAAGCCCGGCGGGCAGCCGGAGCGGTCGGCGGACGCCGCCACGGGGAAGTTTCCCGTGGTGATGTTCAGCCACGGGTTGAGCGCCCGACCGGCCGACTACGAGACGCTGCTCACCCGCTGGACGGCGGCCGGGTTCGTGGTGGCCGCGCCGACCTTCCCGCACACCGCGCGGGGTGGCGACGGCAACGTGCTCGACGTGCTCAACCAGCCGGCCGACGTGTCGTACGTGCTGACCCAGGTCCTCGCCCTCGACGGCAAGGACGGCGACCCGCTGCGCGGCCGGCTGGCCACGGACCGGGTGGCGGCGGCCGGGCACTCGGCCGGCGGGGTGACCACCATCGGCCTGTTCACCGCCGGCCGGGACGAACGGCTGGACGCCGGGGTCGTCTTCGCCGGCACGGCGCTCGGCGTCGGCACCGCCTTCGCGGGCGCCGCCGCCCCGCAGCTCTTCGTGCACGGCGAGGCCGACGAGGTGGTCGAGTACGCCGCCGGCAAGGCCGCCTACGACAGGGTGCCCTGGCCGAAGGCGATGCTGAGCCTGCCGAAGGGCGACCACGGTCGGGCGCTGCTCAGCGACGGCGCCTCGCTGCGGGTGGTCTCGGACACCACGGTCGAGTTCCTGCGCTGGTCGCTCTACGGCGACCAGGCCGCCAAGGGCCGCATCCCCACCGACGCCGCCCGCGACGACGTCGCCACCCTCGACAACCGCCTCTGACCGACGGTGGCCTCCCTGGCCGGGAAGGCCACCGGACCCGGCGACACCGACGGTGGCCTCCCGACCGGGGAGGCCACCAGGGGCCCGCTCGTCGCGGGCCCGACGGCGACGGCGGGCCTCAGGCGGTGTGGTCGACGACGACCTTGCCGAAGACTTCGCCGGAGTGCAGGCGGGCGAAGGCGTCGGCGACCTCGCCGAACGGGAGCACGGAGTCCACCACCGGGCGCACGCCGCGCTCGGCGCAGAACGCGAGCAGGGCGGCCAGCTCGTCGGGGGTGCCCATCGAGGTGCCCAGGATCTCCAGCTGCATGGCGAAGACCCGGCGCAGGTTGACCTTCGGCTCGTGTCCCGAGGTGGCGCCGGAGACCACGATCCGGGCCATCGGCGCGGCGGACTTCAGCGAGTGGTCGAAGGTGGCCGCGCCGACCGTCTCGATCACCACGTCGACCCGTTCCGGCAGCCGGGCGCCGGGCTCGACGGCGGTGGCGCCCAGCTCGGCGATCCGTTCCCGCTTGGCGGCGTCGCGGCTGGTCGCGTACACCCGCTTGCCCATCGCGGCGGCGAGCGCGACGGCCGCGGTGGCCACGCCCCCGCCGGCGCCCTGGACCAGCACGGCGTCGGCGTCGTCGACCCGGCCCACGGTGGTCAGCATCCGCCACGCGGTCAGCCAGGCCGTCGGCAGGCAGGCCGCGTCCGTCGCCGCCAGGCCCGCCGGCAGGGCCAGCAGGTTCGACCGGGGTACGGCGACCCGCTCGGCCAGCGTGCCGGGGAAGTGCTCCGAGAGGATGGAGATGCCGCGCGGGTCGCCCGGGGTGGGGATGACCGGGTAGACGACGACCTCGTTGCCGTCCGGGTCCACCCCGACGGCGTCGCAGCCGAGGATCATGGGCAGCTGCTCGGCGCGCAGCCCCACCCCCCGCAGGGACCAGAGGTCGTGGTGGTTGAGGGAGCTGGCCCGCACCTGCACGGTCACCCAGTCGTCGGCCGGGTGGGTCGGCTCGGGCTGCTCGCCGACGGTGAGCGCGGCGAGCGGGTTGGCGTCGTCGAAACGGGAGACGAAGGCGGCACGCATGATCGGCACGGTAACAAGCCGAGCCCCCGGCAAGAAGGGCACCGACGCGAGGAAGGGCTCCTTCCTGTCGCCTGAGCGATAGGAAGGAGCCCTTCCTCACACGTTCAGCGGGTGACGCCGTCGCGGCGGGCGGCCTCGGCGACCGCCTCGGCCACCGCGGGGGCGACCCGGGGATCGAGCGGGGACGGGACGATCGCCTCGGCGGTGAGCGACTCGGCCACCACGCCGGCGATCGCGTCGGCGGCGGCGACCTTCATGCCCTCGGTGATCCGGGTGGCCTTGGCGTCCAGCGCGCCCCGGAACACACCCGGGAAGGCCAGCACGTTGTTGATCTGGTTGGGGTAGTCGCTGCGGCCGGTGGCGACGACCGCCACGTGCCGGGCGGCCACCTCCGGGTGCACCTCGGGCGTCGGGTTCGCCAGGGCGAAGACGATGCCGCCGGGGGCCATGCCGGCGACCGCCGCCTCGGGGATCTGCCCGCCCGAGACGCCGATCAGCACGTCCGCGTCGCGCAGCGCCTCGGTGATGTCGCCCTCGCGACCGTCGGCGTTGGTGGCCGCCGCCAGCTCGGCCTTGGTGCCGGTCAGTTCGGGCCGGTGCCGGCCGATGATCCCCTTGGAGTCGCAGACGACCACCTGGTCGGGGTTCACGCCGCCGGCGATCAGCATCTTCGTCACCGCGACCCCGGCCGCGCCGGCGCCGCTGACCGTCACCCGCAGGTCGCCGAGCTTGCGGTCGAGCAGCCTGGCGGCGTTGCGCAGGGCGGCGAGCACGACGATCGCGGTGCCGTGCTGGTCGTCGTGGAAGACCGGGATGTCCAGGGCCTCGTCGAGGCGGCGCTCCACCTCGAAGCAGCGCGGGGCGCTGATGTCCTCCAGGTTGATCCCGCCGAACGACGGGGCCAGCGCCCGCACCACGGCCACGATCTCGTCGACGTCCTGGGTGTCCAGGCAGACCGGCACCGCGTCGACGCCGCCGAACTGCTTGAACAGCACCGCCTTGCCCTCCATCACCGGCAGCGAGGCGCGCGGGCCGATGTTGCCGAGCCCGAGTACGGCCGAGCCGTCGGTGACGACCGCGACGGTGTGCGACGCCCAGGTGTAGTCGTCGGCGAGCGTCGGGTCGGCGGCGATCGCCTCGCAGACCCGGGCCACACCCGGGGTGTACGCGAGGGAGAGGTCCTCGCGGCTGGTCAGCGGGACGGTCGAGGCGACGGCCATCTTGCCGCCCCGGTGCAGTCGGAAGACGGGATCAGCGGGGTCCACGGTGGACGATGACATGGTGACTCCAGGATCTGTCGAGCAGACGGGGCGGCCGGCGCGGACGCGAGGTGAGGCGCCGAGCGGCGGCACGCGGTGCGGGGGTCACCCGGGCACGTCTGG
Source organism: Micromonospora sp. AMSO12t (assembly GCF_008806585.1). Lineage (NCBI taxonomy): Bacteria > Bacillati > Actinomycetota > Actinomycetes > Micromonosporales > Micromonosporaceae > Micromonospora > Micromonospora sp. AMSO12t. The sequence continues at coordinate 4,057 of NZ_WAAS01000285.1, read as the reverse complement.
AGCATAGTGTCGCCACCGTCACACCGGTGTGAGCGGGGTCATATCCGCTGTGGGCGCACCCGCGCGGGCCGGGGCCAGTAGCGGGCCACCACGCGGCCCCGCACGTCGGCCACCCCGTACGCCCGGGAGTCGTCGGTGACCAGGTCGTTGTCGCCGCGCAGCCACCACCCGCCGTCCTGGGCGCGGATCGCGCGCTTGACCACGAGCAGGTCGGGGCGGCTGCGGAAGACCGCGACCACGACGTCGCCGGGGCGGACCGCCCGGCCGCCGGGGCGGACCAGCACCGCGTCGCCGTGCCGCAGCGTGGGCGACATGGACGGACCGGTCACCAGCACGGCGGTCAGCGGCCACCGCAGCCGGGGGGCCACCGTCGGGTGATCGGTCCCCATTGGTTTCCCCTCCACCCGGCCTCCCCGGAGCGCGTCCAGGAGTAATGTCGTCTTGGATCATCGCAAACTTCCCATGGAGGATCCTGATGCGACTTCCGCGCATCCTTACGCCCCGCGTGACCGCCAGCGCCCACTGCGACCTGCCCTGCGGCGTCTACGACCCGGCCCAGGCCCGGATCGAGGCCGAGTCGGTGAAGGCGATCTGCGAGAAGTACCAGGCCAACACCGACCCCGAGTTCCGCACCCGCGCCATCCTGATCAAGGAGCAGCGCGCCGATCTGGTGAAGCACCACCTGTGGGTGCTGTGGACCGACTACTTCAAGCCGGCCCACTTCGAGAAGTACCCGCACCTGCACCAGCTGTTCAACGAGGCCACCAAGCTGGCCGGCGCCGCCGGCGCGAAGGGCGGCACCGACCCGTCCAAGGCCGACGAGCTGCTCCAGAAGATCGACGAGATCTCCAAGATCTTCTGGGAGACCAAGCAGGCGTGACCCTCACCGGTCCGCCGACGATCCGGCCGGCACGTCCCGAGGACGTGCCGGCCGTCGTCGTCATGGCGCAGGAGTGGGTTCCCCGCCAGCTCAGCGGGGCCGCCCCCGATCGCTCCCGCGGCACACGTGGCGGTCCCCACACGTTCGGGCGACCGAGCGGGTAGAGTCCCCGACCGGGGGGATGAGTGGTGACTCAACTGACCGGGCAGCCGACGACCGACGACGACGTCGTGCACCTCACCGTGCCCGCGGACGGGGGCTACCTCGGGGTGCTACGTACCGCCACCGCGGGGCTCGCGGCGCGGCTGCAGTTCGCCCTCGACGAGATCGAGGACCTGCGCATCGCCGTCGACGAGGCGTGCGCGATGCTGCTCGCCATCGCCACCCGCGACGCGGAGCTCGACTGCCGCTTCGCGGTCACGGACGACGCGCTCACCGTGGAGGTGACCGTGCCGACCGTCCGCGGCGCGACGCTCCCCGCCGAGTCGTCCTTCGCCTGGAAGGTGCTCACGGCGCTGACCACGGCGGCGGCCGCGACGGCCTCCGACGGCCGGGCCACCATCTCGCTGCTCACCCGCCGCGCCTCCGGCTACTGACCGGCCGCCCACCCGGCGCCGGGCCGCGCGGGCCCGGCGGGGTCACTCGAAGCCGAGGGCCCGGGTGGTGGGGGTGCTCACCAGCAGAGCGGTCATCCCGAGGCCGAGCGCCATCAGCGGTACGCCGAGCCACCCCATCCCGCCCTGGACCATGAACCAGCCGATGGGCAGCAGCATCAACTGGAGCACGATCGCCGGTGCCCGGGCTCCCGCCTTCCGGCGCGCCAACGCGCCGCCCAGCGCCCAGAGGGCCACCGCCGCGCCGATGGCGAACGCGGTCACGAGCAACGCCGACGTGAGGTCGGTGGTCGTGGCGGTGAGATCGGCCCAGAGCAGCCACGCGGCGACCAGTCCCACGGCGACCGCCTCGGCCCGCAGCAGCCGGACCGCCCAGCTGAGGGTGGCGGGGATCGGGTCGGAGTCGATGGTCACGCGCGCCACGATACCCGTGGTGGCGCGCGGTACAGTGCCGCCCATGCGGGCCGTCCTGGTGGTCAATCCGAAGGCCACCACCACCAGCGAGCGCAGCCGGGACGTCCTGGTCCGGGCACTGCGCAGCGAAGTCGACCTCTCCGTGCGCTACACCCGGCGACGGGGCCACGCGACCGACCTGGCGCGCGAGGCGGCCGAGGAGGGCGTCGACGTCGTCGTCACGCTCGGCGGCGACGGCACGGTCAACGAGGTCGTCAACGGCCTGATGGCGGCGCAGCCGCCGACCATACCCGCCAGCACCACGCCGGCCGAGCGGCTGCCCGCCCTGGCGACCGTGCCGGGGGGCTCGACCAACGTCTTCGCGCGGGCGCTGGGCCTGCCCCGGGACTGGCCGGACGGGACCAGCATGATCCTGGAGGGCCTGCGGCTGGGCCGCTACCGGACGATCGGGCTCGGCCGGGCCGACGACCGCTACTTCACCTTCTGCGCGGGCTTCGGCCTCGACGCGGCCGTCATCCACCGGGTGGAGCAGGCCCGCCGGCGGGGCCGGGTCTCGACGCCCGCGCTCTACTTCCGGTCCACCGCGGCCCAGTACTTCCTCAACTCCGACCGTCGCCATCCGGCGATCAGCCTGGAGCGCCCGGACGAGTTGGCGGAGGGCGAGCTGGCGACGGTCATCATCCAGAACACCGCGCCGTGGACGTACCTGGGCGACCGCGAGGTCAACCCGAACCCGGAGGCGTCGTTCGATCTGGGCCTGGACGTGCTCGCCCTGCGGCAGCTCCGGGTGGCCAGCACGACACGCACGGTGACGCAGTTCTTCTCCCGGACCCCGGATCCGCATGGCCGCCAGGTGCTGCGGCTGCACGATGTAGCGGAGTTCACCCTGGTCTCGGCCCGTCCGCAGGCGTTCCAGCTCGACGGCGACTACCTTGGCGAGCGGGAAAAAGTCAGATTCACATCCATTCCCGCCGCACTGAGAGTAATCTGCTAGGTCTCGGGTACTGCCCTAGGTCGACGCGGCCGCGACACCGGACCGATGCGACGGCCGCCACACCGAGGGGCTGTGCCGGAAATGTCAGCAATGTCACGCGGACTGTACTATATTGATCCTCGACAGTGGTACGCCGGGTAACCAGGAAGGCGCTGGAATCCGGACAAAGGGGTTGTGGGCTTGCTCACCGCCCGGAGTTTTTCCGAGCGTCACCCTTGACATCCCGGGCGTTCGTGAAAGTATTCACAAGCGAACTTGAGTTACCGGGACATTGTTTGGATAGGCTCGTCAGGTTGAGCTGTTCCAGCAGGTCCGCGGGGCCGACACAGCCTGCTCACGCACTGCCGAATAGGCGTACGCGAACCGTCACCATTCGGCGCTGCGGATGCATATAGGAAAAGCAACAGAAAGCAATCTCTGCCACCCACCCAGAATGAGGAGTGTTGCCGCCATGGACTGGCGTCACCATGCTGTCTGCCGCGACGAGGACCCGGAACTGTTCTTCCCGATCGGGACGTCCGGGCCGGCTCTCCTGCAGGTCGAGCAGGCCAAGGCCGTCTGCCGGCGCTGCTCCGTGACCGACCAGTGCCTGCAGTGGGCGCTGGAGTCCGGTCAGGACGCTGGCGTCTGGGGCGGGATGAGCGAGGAGGAGCGGCGGGCTGTCAAGCGCCGCGGTGGCCTCCGGGTGCTGCGCGCTCACTCCGCCTGATCCCCCACGCACCAGTCAGTACGCCCCGGCCGGGTACGCCCGCCGGGGCGTGCTGCTGTCCGAGCCTGTATTCGTGATCCGGATTCCGATCACGACCCGGCCGTGATCCCGGCCAACCGGCTCGCCGCGTCCACGCGCCGCAGGACCAGATCGGCCAGCTCCGGCGCGTCGGTCAGCGGGGCGGACACCGCCACCGCACCGGCGCCCCGCGCCGCCGTGGCGACGGCGTCGTGGAACAGGCCCGGAGCCAGGAAGTACGCCGACACCGCCACCCGCCCGGCGCCCCGCGCCCGCAGCCGCGCCACCGCCGCCGCGACGGCCGGCGGGGCCGCCGAGGCGTACGACACGCGGGTGGGCACGCCGAGACCGGCGCGCAGCGCGGCGGCCACCCGGCCCACCGACCCGCGCGCCCGGGCGTCCCTGGTGCCGGCCGCGGCCAGCACCAG